>NZ_JBEFDG010000038.1:0-42071 GCF_040137905.1 Corticimicrobacter sp. | reverse complement strand
TATTCGACACGGCTACGACGCTGTGGGATGCGTTGACCCGGATTGCGCGTGTAGGCCGTGCCATGCCGATGTATTACGCGGGCGTGATCGACTTCATCCGCAACGAGCCGAAGTCAGTCAAAACCCAGATGTACACGCCGGGGAACATTGTCACGTCTACGTTTTCGATTGACTACGCCTTTCCGCCGCACGACAGCCCGGATCACGTCATCGTGGAGTTCGTCAACGAGGAAACGTGGCAGCCAGATGAGGTGCTGTGCGCACTGCCGGATAGCTTGAAGATGAGGCCTTTCCGGCTGCAACTGCCTGGCGTGACGAATCGGGAACAGGCGTGGCGTGAAGGTATTTCTCTGGCTGCGCAGAACCGGGATCAGCGCCGGTTTGTGTCGTTTCAGACTGAGTTGGAAGGCATGATCCCGCGCTATGCAGATCTGGTCGAGATCAGCCACGATGTGCCCAAATGGGGCCTGTCGGGGTTCATTGAATCCTACGATCCGGATACCAAGACCCTTGTCACGTCCGAGCCGCTGGAGTGGTGGGCTGGCGAGAATCACTACATCAACTTGCGCAAGCGTGATGGTTCGCCGGATGGTCCGTACCGGGTTGTCGCTGGTGGCCATGATCGGGAAATGGTGATCGAAGACGCCATCGACGGTCATTCAGTGTTTGTTTCGGATGGCCAGGGCGAGGAATTCACCCTGTATCAGTTCGGGCCTGGTGAGCGCCGTGCGTTGCTGGCGCAGGTGGTGGCGGCCACGCCGGACGAAGAAGGTCATGTCGCTATCGAGTTCGTGAACTATGCGCCATCGGTGCATTCTGCAGAACACGGCGGGGTGGTGCCACCACCCACGCCGCCATCGCTGCTGCCGTCGAATCCGAACGCGCCGGTTGTGGACAGCGTGACTGTATATGCAGCCGCAGTGCCTGGCCAGCAGGTCGTGTCTGCCACGCCGGCACGAGGTGCCGACCGCTATGAGTTTCGGGCCAGCGAGGACGCTGGCGCAACCTGGATTGACCTGGGTACGCACTTGTCCTCGACGATCACCAGCACGCTGCAGGCAGGCGTGTGGCGCGTCCAGGCCCGTGGAATCGGAACGATGCAGGGGCCGTGGGCAACATGGCAGGGCATTGTGTCTGCCACGATGGTGCCGCCGCCTGCGCTGGAGTCGCTGACAGCCTCACCGGAAATCATGGCGATTCGCTTGGACTGGACGCTGCCTGCTGCACCCTGGATTCGATCTGTGGAGATATGGTATTCGACTGATGACGACTTCCTGAATGCATCGCTGCTGGGCGAGTTCAGGCCTACTCAGCGGTCGCACACCCTGTACGGACTTGGGTATGGTACGCAGATGTGGTTCTGGGCGCGGATTAGGGATGAAGCGGATCAGGCTGGTCCGTGGTATCCGGACGTGACGGGGCCCGGCGTGTCGGGTACATCCTCGACTGATGCCACCGCATTGCTCGAATACCTGTCTGGCAAGATCAATGAGGGATCTCTCGCTCCAGGTCTTGCTGAGCAGATCGCCGAGAAAGCGGCAGAAGGGATTGCTGAGGAGATCGTTGGCGACCTGACTGGCGACGATGTGCTTGATGAAAAATGGTATGCCGGTGACGACGATGAGCAGGGTGTGTTTGTCGGAACAGTCACGACGACGAGTGCGACCAACGAGGGTGACTACTACCAGGCCAAACGCACGACGAGCTTGATTGCGCAAGTCGATGACTCGCTTGCTGTAATCCGCGAGGTGCAGATTGTCCAGGCGAGCGAGACATCAGCGCTGGCCAATCAGGTGACGACCCTGGCAGCGCAGGTCGGGCCGCTTGAGGCTGTCGTGCAAGAGTCGATAGAGACGGTTGCCGAACTTGATGGCGCTCTGCGTGCGACTTACCAGATGAAGGCACAGGTTCGTGCTGCCGATGGCCGGGTTGCATGGGTGGGTTCGGCAATGGGAGCTGCGATCAACGCAGATGGCACGGTGCGCAGCGAGATCATTCTTGCTGCTGATCTGATCGCACTCGCAGCAACGGCAGAGGGGCCGCTGGTCTATCCGTTTATCTTCGATACCGTCCAACAGACTGCCGTTTTGAATGCTGCAATTATTGGCAACGGCACCGTCTCGTTCTTGAAAGTCGGTGATGACGTTCAATCGACAGACTACATCCCCGGTCAGCGCGGATGGCGGCTCGCAAAGGGAGGGGCTATCGAGTTCAACGGGCCTGTCGCAGGAGGAGGTCGCTTGACGATGAGCAATCAACTGATTCAGGTATTTGATCCAAACAATGTGTTGCGTGTGCGGCTGGGGATTTGGTGATGGCGCAAGGATTGCAGGTTTTTGATGCGCAGGGCAACCCTATCCTTGATACGTCAAATACGGTTTTGCGTGTGCTTGGGAATATCTCCGTGACATCGAGCGGGAGTATGGCCGTCTCTTTGCCACCGTTTAGCCGTTTTTTTTCGTACATGATGCCGACATTTGCAGGGTCGTACCCGGAAGGCAGCTTCCCTCCCTCTTCGACAGTTGGGTTTCAGGGCGGCGTTATGTCTTGGGATGTGCTTAATATAGGACGCGCCTCCCTGGCCAATTATCGACTCAATATTTTTTATGGATGCTACTGATGCCTGCCGGATTTGAGTCGCTAAACGATGGTAACTACTGGCTGATCGACGGGGCTACCCCGAACATGGTTTTTTTGCTGAAAGGGACGGCAACGGACTCTGTGACTTTTCAATCGCCGTCTTATCCTGTTGTTTTTGTTCGGCCTTCCGCCGGGCATCTCATGGGATTGGTTGATAGCGGTGGAGGGGCCTACACGTATTTGTGCAAGGGATCATTCCAGTACTGGGTTTTTGCGAATAAAACCAACCCAAACTCTCAGAACTACGGACTTCAAGTGTTTGGGCCGGGCGGGGGGCTGCTATACGGATCTTTCGAGCGCCCCTTGAAGATTCATTCTCTCAGTACATATTCCCGTGGGCGGATTCCAAAACCTGGAGCGTGGCATCCGGAGGATACCTACCAGCGGGCATTTGGGACCCCTGTTGCCAGTGTTGTAGTGCCGGACTCTGCCGGGCGGGTACTGGCTTATGCGCCAAACTCATGCATGCTTCGAGAGGTTTTTGTTTCGGAAAACAACTCATACACATGGGGTCGTTGGTGGGCGTACATGGAGACATTTACCGCAACGAGCAATGGGTACCAGATAGGTGAGACGCGACTATTCAAGGGTACGCTCGCGTCTTATACCGAGGCCACAGCCTATGAGGGCGCTCGCGCCTACTGGGGCTGCACTCAGCAGCCCAGCCCGGTTGATGAGTGGTATGGGCAGGGTCCTACGCCTACACGGCTGTCTAATCAAGCGAGTGTTTTGGTCGCCGATGTGACCGGCTTGTGAAAATCATCTTCCCGCCTTGAGCGGGATTTTTTATGCCTGGAGAAATTATGTCGCAGCAAATCAAAAATGAAATCACCCAACTGCTGAGCCGCAATGTCGGCAACCGGCTGACCGAAGATTTGATCATCGGATTGTCAGTGAAGATTGGGTCGATTATCGAACCGCCGTTGCGTGATCTTGAGCGCTTGCGCCAAGAGCAGCAGCAACCGCAGGAGCAGGCCAATGGCTGATCTTGATCTGTACAAAGTGGATCTAAACACCCCACAGCCGGGCGGGCGTGTCGGCGAATCGCCGAGGGCTGCATTTACGAAGTACAACGATGCGTTGGATGCCCTGCGTAGCGTAGTTGAGCACGTTGGCGCATCTGCACCGCCCAATCCGGTTGCGTACATGCAATGGCTTGATACGTCTGTCAGTCCAGCTATGATCCGTCGCCGCAACGCTGCGAATACGGATTGGGTTGCGATTATGCCTGCATTGCAGGCATTGGGTACGGCTGCGTTTGCTAATCTGACAACGAGCGTGACGGATACTACGGCGGGACGAGTGATCAGGGTAGGCGACTTCGGGATTGGTGGGCGGGCTGCAGTGATCCCTGGCGCAAACTTTGATACCATTTCTGCTGTAGCCGGTTTTTTTGGTATTCCCGCAAATGCCAATTCCCCGTTCGGGGCTTCTGCCAACGTTGTTAATTTTGGCGGTTTTAATGACTACGAAGCACAACTCGGAATTGTTCTGGCTCAAAAAATTGCAATGATTCGCCAGAAAATCGGCGGGGTATGGGCGGACCCGTATGAGCTTTTCCATACAGCTAACTGCACCGTCACTGGAAACGCAAACGGGGTGTCCTACCGATTTCCGAATGGCTTGCAGATTTGCTTTTCAGTATTGCCTGCGGTCGTAGCAACTACGGCGCAGGGAGCACTCTTTGCATCGCTTAACCAAACTTGGGATTTCCCCCAATCTTTTATTGCCGCCCCTGCGACTAGCGCCGTTTCTGGAACGATCAACGGATGGGCGAACGGGACGGGTCAGACCACAACTTCTGCGAATTTTCGACGGTGGAGCATTACCTCTCACAACGTCGAAATGCCGATCCTAGTGTCAGCTACTGGACGATACAAATGATCCTCACACTTACCCCCCGTGGTCAGTCTATTGATGAGGCCAACCCGCTGCCCGCGCTACATCTTGATCGCCAGGGGCAAACTCTCGTCATCAACGGGCAGGCCTTCGACTTCTCGGTCATCCCCAACGGTGCGACGCTCCCGGACGGTCAAGCCGCAACGGGATGCCCCTTTATAGCTGGCGACATTGAGCGCGACGACGCGGGCAAGCTGCGTATCTCGCTCGTACTGCCACATGCCGAAGGCAACCTCGCGCCACAGGAGGCGCGTTTCCCGCAGCCGATAATCGACCCGGCAGACGGTCCGGTACCGCTGCCTGAAACCGCCTGGCCACCGCCAGCGCCGGACATTCCCGAATCTGAACAGGAGGAACCCCGTGAGCAAGATTGATCTGTCCGGACTGCGTACCGCAGAGCAGAAAGCAGCGGAGTCCGCACGCATTGAGCAGCAGCGCATCAATGCCGAGGCCCGCGCCTACCTCGCATCGACAGACTGGTATGTGACACGCTGGCGCGAGACAGGGCAGGAGGTACCGCCCGATATCGCGACAGAGCGCCAAGCTGCGCGAGATCGCGTGATCGACATCGACTGACCGGCCCAGAGCCGGTTTTTTTACGCCCCTTCGGGGGCTTTTCTATTTGGAGGCAGCCATGCCCCGAAGGACATCAATCATGCAGGACGATGCGATCCACGCACCGCTGGCAACGGGTTCTGCAGCGCTCATCTACGGGTGGACGCTGCAGGAGGTCGTGCTGATCTTGTGGGCGATTTACGTGATCGTGCTGATCACGATCAAGGTGCCGGACTTTGCTGCGGCGGTGGCGCGTATCCGTGCGTGCCTGGTGCGTCAGTGGGAAAAACTGAAGAGGTGGAAAGATGGACCTGAAAACTAAGGTGGCAGGCGGCGTCATGGCCGCAGCAGTCGCTCTGGTTGCGACATGGGAAGGGCGGTCGCTTGTTGCATACGTCGATCCGGTGGGCATTCCGACGATCTGCGAGGGCTACACACATGGCGTCAAGCTGGGTGACGTGGCCACGCCGGCGCAGTGCGACGATCTGACGCGGCAGGAGGTCAGCCAGGCGCTGGCAGTCGTGGATGCGTCCGTCGCGGATACGCTGCCAGACGGCACCAGGGTTGCGCTGGCGAGCTTCATCTACAACGTGGGAGCAGGGGCATACCAGCGATCAACGCTGCTGCGTAAGCTGCGTGCAGGCGACATCGAGGGTGCATGCCGGGAGCTGCCGCGCTGGTCATATGCGGGCGGCAAAAAGCTGCTAGGCCTGGAGCGCAGGCGCAACGCGGAGATGCAGCTATGTCTATCGGATCTGTCGTGATACCCGCGTGGCTGCGATACGGGGCTGTCGCATTGCTTGCCGCTGGCGCTGCCTGGACAGCCCAGGGCTGGCGCTACGGTGAGCGAATTGCGCTGATCGAACGTGATCAAGCGCAGGCACAAGCAAACACGGCTCGGGCATCTCTGGATCAACTGCTGGCCGATATCGACACTGTGGCTGCCGCTGGTCGGCGTGCCGCCGCTGTCGGGCCGTCACTGACAGCAGAAATCAACAAACTCACTGGAGCGCTGAAAAATGCACCGCCTTTGCCTGACGGCTGCCGCCCTGATCCTGTCCGGGTGCGCAGCCTCACCGACGCAGTACGTGCCGCGAATCGTGCCGCCGCTGGACAGCAGCCTGGCGCAGCCATGCCCGCAGATCACTGACCCGCCACAAGATCCTGATGACTACGACGCATGGCAGGCCTGGGTGCAGGATCAGGTGCTTGTGGCGTATGGAGTGTGTGCTGCCCGGCACAGGGAGATAGCGAAAGTGTTGCCTGTATCGAGGGAATAGCGTCTCGGGCGACTATGATGGATGGGAAAGGCTAAGGCTGCCTTCCATTTGGTAATCAAAAGATCCTTTTCCATCTTGGTTGTCCTGTCTCCAATAGCCCTCAATAACCAAGTCGGTATCAATTTTTTCTGCTGTGATTTCTACAAATATCAGGCGGTCAAATTGATCTTGACGCGGCACGTCATCAAGATAGCCTCCGTTACCAAGATACACACCGGGCTTGTCTCTTTTGGCATGCATTCCCCCGGAAAATTTGTACCCATCTTTGCTGCCTGTGAACTCAATAATAATTATGTCACTGTGGAGAATGCACTTGTGGACAATATACGTCCACTCATTCCTTGAGCCAGACTCATCGATGTACCAAGTGTGTATGAGGCCGCTGTAGAGTTGACGGTTCATGATTTTTTTGGCGTTATGGTTGTTTAGCTTGCCTTATGCGCCATAGCGCGGCGTTTAGTTCTGCTTGGCTAAATAAGCTAGAAAATTCTGGCAATAGCATTATTCCTTCCATGGTAAGGTCTATCCTGCCTTTTCTGGCCCAGTGTTTTAGTCCTGATTGTATCTCTCCGCTGGTTACCAGTTTTTTTGCCACTGAAACGGCATCGCTAGACGAAAGCATTGTCCTTATTGCGATTGGGTTGTAGCCTAGGTTAATCGACTCTTCAATGGCTGCGTTTATTTTTTGATAAAAAGAATTGCGCGGCATTTTCACCCCTTTTTTTGATTTTAAAAAATGATATTTTATATTTTTTATTAAGGAATGCATAGAGGGTTATCGATTTATTTTATTATGTTTCAGCGCAACCCAGAGTGGTATTCCTATTCCATCAGCAAGTTTGATTGCTGCGTATAGAGTCGGGCTTGAACGTGTTCCATTTTCCAGCGCTGAGATATAGGATTGTGACAGACCAGCTTTGCGTGCAAGAGCAGCACCCGTGAGGTGTTGGCGTTGACGTTCTTGTTTCAACCACTCTCCGAACCTCACGGATGCCTCCAGGTCTAGTTATTCGGCGGGCCAGTATAGGTTGGGGGGAGAAGGGCGGTCGGCAACTGATCGTATCTGGCGCAGCATTTCTGTGACCAGTTCAGGAGGGGCTTGGCCACCAGATACCTCATTCGCAATTGCAGCAGCGCCAAGCAGGCGTAGCCTGGCGACGCAGATGGCGTGCAGATCAGCAGTCGGCATGTCTGATTTCATCGCTGCAGCAAGCCAGGCTGCATGGGCGGGGCTATCGAGGGTTTGGTCTTGCTCTGTGATGCGATCCATGATGTGCAATCCAAAGATTGCATCCGAGCATGCCGGGCTCTGGCCTGCAATACGCCGACGCAAAAAAAGCCCGCACAGAGGCGGGCAGGAAAAGGCAAAGACAACATTTCGCCAACAATGTATGATTCAGCCCTTGTGGTTGCTGGTTTTTATAGGGGTTCGAGTCCCCTCCCTCGCACCATTTAATCTCAATAAAATCAATGACTTAAATTATACGCCTGGTGTGGAAGGCCTGTTCTGGTGCGCGCCCTGGAAATAAGTCGGGCTATTTTGCCGGATGTGGCCTATGCTGTGCCGTGGTCACGGCGTTTTGCTGAGACTGCCCATTGACCAATGGAGGTCGTTATGGACAAGAAAGGTAAAGCACCCAAAAAGGCCCGGCCTCAACCCGCTGAGTCTGCTTTGAATGGCGCGGCAGGGTGGCCTGCCCGGCCAGCCAACGAAGGCATCAAAAGAGCAAGCGCAGCTCATGATCGGAAGCCCGTCGGGAGAGGTGCTTCAAGAGGCCGGTAATAGTCTATGGGGGGATGGCAGTGCGTATCATTCAAATCGCCTTGTTCGCCGGATGCGCTTTGGTACTCAGTGCCTGCGCTCAGATCCATCCTCCCGAAACCCTCGGCGAACGCGCCGAAACGCCTGAATGCATCCACTATCGCAACATGATGACGGCACCGATGCCGCCTGCTGCAATGGAAAGACTGCGGCAGGCCTGCCGTGAGTCGGGTCCGGATATTCGGGCGCATGCCGAGCGCACGCTGATCATCATGTACGACGGCACCCGGCAGGACAGCGCTCAGCAAGTGCTGGCTGCGGCAGAACAGTACGGTGCCGAAGTGCTTTATCAACTGAACGTCGTCAAGGCGATTGCGTTACGCATGCCGGAGGGACAGGATGTGGATCAGGCCATGGCGCATTTCCGGCAATTGCCAGGTGTGCTGTCCGTCGAGCGCGATCAGGTGATGCAAGTGCAGCCTGTACCGGCTGGCCCGGCGTCCTGAGCGATGTCATAGGGCAAGGGGGCGCTCAGCCTGCCTGGCAACGCTCGCGGCAGGCGCAACCGGCGTGAAATGACAGCGCCACGTTCGCATTGTATGATTGCGCCCCGCTTTTCCATGCGGCTGCAAAACGTACCCGTCCTGCCTGCGGCCGTATGTCTCTTCAATACGGCATATCCATGAAATCTCTCGAAATCCTCATCGAACGCATCATCCTGTCCAGCCGCTGGCTGCTGGTGGCGTTCTACATTGGCCTGGTGGCGGCGCTGGCGCTCTATGCCTTCTCGTTTGCCCTCAAGTTCGTCAAGGTGGCGCAGAATGTATTCAGCTACGACGAAGCTGACATGATCCTGGCCATGCTGGGGTTGATCGATGCGGCACTGGTGGCCAGCCTGATTGTCATGGTCATGATCTCGGGCTACGAAAATTTCGTCAGCCGCTTCGACAATACCAATGCCGACGTATCCTTTCTCGGCAAGCTGGATGCCGGCAGCCTGAAGATCAAGGTGGCGTCGTCGATCGTGGCGATTTCCTCGATTCACCTGCTGCAGATTTTCCTCAATGCCAACCAGTACGATAACGTCAAGCTGATGTGGTACACGCTGATTCACCTGACTTTCGTGGTGTCGGCCGTGATGCTGGGCTTTCTCGAGCGTCTCATGTCCAAGGACAAGGCCGAGCAGGGCGCAAAACTCTGATTGGGACAAATCCCAGATACACGCACGGCGGCTTGCCCTACACTGGCGACGATGGCCGAGGCCCGGTAGGTCTCGGTTGCTGCGGATGCCCCGTCCGCAGATTTCACACGACAGGAGCAGACGCAATGATCGGAACCCGATTTTTTCTTTTTGCTGGGCTGGCCATGACGGCAGGCGTGGTCCAGGCGGCCAATCCCGCCTGCGATATGAAGGCTGCCGAAGTCGAAGCCCAGATTGCCCATGCGCGCCAGAATGGCAATGAGCATCGCCAGCGTGGCCTTGAACGGGCGCTGGCCAATCTGCGAGCCAATTGCACCGATGCAGGCCTGATCCGCGATATTCAGGAAGATATCGATGACCAGCGCGAAGATATTCGTGAGCTTGAGGAAGACCTGGCCGAAAAGCGGGCCGAGGGCCGCCAGGACAAGGTGGCGCGAATCGAGCGCAAGCTTGAGGAAGAACGGGCCGAACTGGGTGATCTGGAGGGTGAGCTGCAATACCTCCAGGGGATTGCAGCCAAGCCATGACAAGTGCCACTCCCATGATCGCGTTGCATCGTCACCACGGACATTGCCTGTGTGGTGCCGTCAAGCTGACACTGGATATTGAACGGCCTACCCTGAGCGCATGCCATTGCAGCATGTGCCGCCGCTGGGGTGGTGGCCCGCTGCTGTCGGTTGACAGTCATGGCGCGCCGGTCCTGGAGGGCGAGGAGCACATCACCCTCTATGCCTCTTCGGCGTGGGCCGAGCGGGGATTTTGCAATCGCTGTGGCAGCCATCTGTTCTACCGCCTGCTCAATGGCAACTGGTATTCGGTATCGCCGGGACTGTTTGATGACAGTGCCACCTGGCCGTTCGAATTGCAGGTGTTCGTCGATGACAGGCCTGATAACTATGCCTTTGCCAACAAGACCCTGGAGATGACAGGTGAGCAAGTGGTCGCCCTGTTCGCGAAATAGCGGCGAATAGCAGCGGGAGTTGCATGGCAATTGACCAAGAAAATGGCCCGGCAAAAGCCGGGCCATTCTTGTGTCGTGTTCTATCTGCAGACATGCGACCAACAGGCCGCACTTTTTGCGTCAGGTCAGACGTAGGTGTTGACGTTGCGCCCCAGACTGCCTTCGGTGGCCAGAGAGGGCATGGACTTCATGATGTCCGTGACGATCTGCGTTTGCAGGTCCAGGGTTTTGCGCAGCATCAGCGTTTGAACTTCCTGCTGTGTGCTGGCGGCGTTGAGAGTCTGTGCGGCGTTGACAGTTGAATCGATCGACATGCTCATGTACGGCTCCTCATGGGTCGGTTCTGCTACCCGCTCATTCTATGCGCCACCGCGAGGGGATGCAAGGCAGCGTTGCAGCCATCAGCCAGAGTGTTGTATCGGATTATTGCCGGATCTGGCTGGTCGGACTGTTGTCCTGCTGCTGGCCGTAGCGTTGCTGCATATAGCGGATCAGCTCTTTTTCCAGCGAGGCAATCAGATGGGCGGATGCAGCATGCGGGTCCTTGGAAGACGATGTGGCCAGGGCAGAGTCTGTGCGATTGCGATAGGCGTGCATGATGTGTTCCCGTCAAAATATATGACATATTGTATGGAGTCTCCTTACATCCTGGCGAGTCAAGGAGTGCAAAGTGCCATCCCACTCTCAGGTAACATGACGGCCGCTGGCTTGCATTTCGCAGGCCATGATTCTTTCTGTGGCGGAACCTCATTCATGACCAACCCCAAGCAAGGGCAGCAACGCGTCTTCATCGGGCTGCTGATTCTGGTGTCGCTGGCTTTTGTCTGGCTGCTGCTGCCTTTCTATGGTGCCATTTTCTGGGGCGTGATCCTGGCCTTGATCTTCCTGCCGCTGCATCGCTGGCTGATGGCGAAGCTCAATGGCCGGGCGACGCTGTCGGCGCTGCTGACGCTGCTGCTGGTGCTGTTCCTGGTCATCATGCCGCTGAGCGGCATTGCGGCTTCGCTGATCAACGAAGTCATCAATCTGTATCAGCAGATCAAATCGGGCGACCTCAATTTCGGCCTGTATTTCGAGCAGGCCGTCGCGGCCTTGCCGCCGTCGGCGCATCGCCTGCTGGGCATGCTGGGGATAGACGGCATTGCCGAGCTACAGGCCAAGTTCTCTGCACTGATCACCGGTGCCAGCCAGTTCCTGGCCACCCAGGCACTGAATGTCGGGCAGAACACGGTGGATTTCATCATCAGCTTCTGCATCATGCTGTACCTGCTCTTTTTCCTGTTGCGCGATGGCGTGGCGCTGTCCGACCGCATCCGCAAGGCCATTCCCCTGGATGAGCATCAGAAGCAGCACCTGCTGCTCAAGTTCACCACGGTGGTGCGCGCCACCGTCAAGGGCAACGTTGCAGTGGCAGCGGTGCAGGGTGCCCTGGGCGGCCTGATCTTCTGGGTGCTGGGCGTCAACGGGGCGTTGCTCTGGGGGGTGATCATGGGTTTCCTGTCGCTGCTGCCGGCAGTGGGGGCCGCCTTGATCTGGGCACCGGTCGCCATCTATTTCCTGCTGACGGGGGCCTATTTCGATGGCATCGTGCTGGCGCTCTTCGGTGCGCTGGTGATCGGCATGGTGGACAACGTGCTGCGTCCGATCCTGGTCGGCAAGGATACCCGCCTGCCTGATTACATGATCCTGATCTCGACGCTGGGCGGGATGACCCTCTTCGGGATCAATGGCTTTGTGATCGGGCCGCTCATCGCAGCGCTCTTTGTTGCGGCCTGGGACCTGTTCTCCGGGCGTGAGGAAGAGCCCCGGTGACTTTTTCCGGTAGAATAACTCGTTTGCACATCTCAGATCTTCCAATCTACTCACTAACGGAATAGGTTTTACATGCAACCCGTGGTTGAAACTCTCTCCGGCCTCGAGCGCCGTGTCGAACTGTCGATTGCCCTGGCCGATATCGAAAAAGAAGTTCAGGCTGAACTGAAGCGCGCTGCGCGCAAGGCCAAGGCCCCTGGGTTTCGCCCCGGCAAGGTGCCCATGAGCATCCTCGAGCGCAGTCATGCCCCCGGCATTCGCTACGATGTGATCAACAGCAAGGTCGGCCAGGCTTTCGAAGCCGCTGTCGATGCCGCCAAGCTGCGCGTGGCCGGCATGCCCAGCCTCGAGCCCAAGACCGACGGTGACGACAAGGACACCCTGGCATTCGTGGCCACCTTCGAGGTCTATCCCGAAGTGATCGTGCCCGAAATCGGTGGCCTCAAGGTGACCCGTACGGTCAGCAACGTGGGTGATGCCGAGATCGAGCGCACCGTCGAGATCCTGCGCAAGCAGCGCGCCCGCTACGAAACCAGCGCCGACCGTGCTGCCCAGGATGGCGATCGCGTGATTCTCGATTTCGCCGGCACCATCGACGGCGTGGCCTTCGAAGGCGGCCAGGCACAGGACTTCCCGTTCGTGCTGGGCCAGGGCCGCATGCTGCCCGAGTTCGAAACCGCCGTGCGCGGCCTCAAGGCTGGCGAAAGCAAGGTGTTCCCGCTCGACTTCCCGGCCGACTACGGTTCGGCTGAAGTGGCCGGCAAGCAAGCCGAGTTCACCATCACCGTCAAGGAAGTGGCCGAAGCGCAACTGCCCGAACTGGATAGCGAATTCGCCAAGCAACTGGGCCAGGCCGATGGCGACATCGACAAGCTGCGTGCCGACATCCGCGAAAACATCGAGCGCGAAGCCAAGTCCCGCTCGCTGATGCGCACCAAGGGCAGCGTCATGGACGCCCTGGCAGGTGCCGCCACGTTCGACATCCCGCGTGCCCTGGTCGATCGCGAAACCCAGGATCGCGTGGCTGCCGCCCGTGAAGAACTCAAGCAGCGTGGCCTGCCCAACGCCGAAAGCATCGACATCCCCAAGGATGCCTTCGCTGCCGAAGCCGAGCGTCGCGTGCGCCTGGGCCTGCTGGTGTCCGAGCTGGTCAAGGCCGAAAACCTCAAGGCTTCGCCCGAGCAGGTGCGTGCCCGCATCGAAGAGTTCGCACAGAGCTACGAGCAGCCCGAGCAGGTCGTGGCCTACTACCTGGCCGATCGCCAGCGTCGCGCCGAGATCGAAGCCATCGTCCTCGAGGACAATGTCGTCGATTTCGTGCTGAACAAGGCTGACGTCACCGAAGAAGACGTGCCCTTTGAAAAACTGATGGGAAGCAACTGACCATGCAGCGTTTTACCGATTTCTACGCGAGCATGCACGGCGGCAGCGCCGTGGTGCCGACGGGACTGGGTTATATCCCCATGGTGATCGAGCAGTCGGGCCGCGGGGAACGCGCGTTCGACATCTACTCGCGCCTGCTCAAGGACCGGGTGATCTTCCTGGTCGGGCCGGTCAACGACCACTCGGCCAACCTGCTGGTGGCCCAGCTCCTGTTCCTGGAATCGGAAAACCCTGACAAGGACATTTCGCTCTATATCAATTCGCCGGGCGGTTCGGTCTACGCCGGCATGGCGATCTACGACACCATGCAGTTCATCAAGCCCGAAGTCAGCACGCTGTGCACGGGCCTGGCGGCCAGCATGGGGGCCTTCCTGTTGTCGGCCGGCACCAAGGGCAAGCGCTTTGCGCTGCCCAACTCGCGCATCATGATCCACCAGCCCTCGGGCGGTGCCCAGGGGCAGGCCAGCGACATCCAGATCCAGGCTCGCGAGATCCTGGACCTGCGCGAGCGACTGAATCGCATCCTGGCTGCCAACACCGGCCAGCCGATCGAGCGCATCGAGCTCGATACGGAACGCGACAATTTCATGTCGTCCGACGACGCGGCCAAATATGGACTGATCGACAAGGTCCTGACCTCGCGATCAGCAGAAAACTGAGTTTCGACTCGTCCAACCTAGACCATCAGATATATGTCAGACAAGAAGGGATCGGCCGACGGCAAGGCGCTGCATTGTTCATTCTGCAACAAGAGCCAGCATGAAGTCCGCAAGCTGATCGCAGGGCCGTCGGTCTTCATCTGCGACGAATGCATCGAGCTGTGCAACGATATCGTGCGCGAAGAACTCCAGGCGGGCGTGCAGGAAGCCGTCCGCAAGGAACTGCCTGCACCGGTCGAGATCAAGCAGTTCCTCGACCAATACGTGATCGGTCAGGATGCGCCCAAGCGCATGCTGGCGGTAGCCGTCTACAACCACTACAAGCGCATTCGTCATCGCGATGCCAAGGGTGATGATGTCGAGCTCTCCAAGAGCAACATCATGTTGATCGGTCCGACCGGATCGGGCAAGACCCTGCTGGCGCAGACGCTGGCGCGCATGCTTGACGTGCCGTTCGTGATGGCTGATGCCACTACGCTGACCGAGGCCGGCTATGTGGGTGAAGACGTCGAGAACATCGTGCAGAAGCTGCTGCAGAACTGCAACTATGATCTCGACAAGGCGCAGCGCGCCATCATCTATATCGACGAAATCGACAAGATCACGCGCAAATCAGACAACCCGTCGATTACCCGCGACGTGTCGGGTGAGGGCGTGCAGCAGGCACTGCTCAAACTGATCGAAGGCACAGTGGCATCGGTGCCGCCGCAAGGTGGCCGCAAGCATCCCAACCAGGATTTCGTGCAGGTCGATACCACCAATATCCTGTTCATCGTCGGCGGTGCCTTCGATGGCCTCGAAAAGGTGATTCGCAACCGTACCGAAAAATCCGGTATCGGTTTCGGTGCGGCCATCCAGTCCAAGTCGGAGCGTTCGGCCGGCGAGTTCTTCTCCGAAGTCGAACCCGAGGATCTGGTCAAGTTCGGTCTGATTCCCGAGCTGGTCGGTCGCCTGCCGGTCGTGGCCACGCTGTCCGAACTCGATGAGCCGGCGCTGGTCAAGATCCTGACCGAGCCGCGCAATGCCCTGGTCAAGCAGTTCCAGAAACTGTTCGACATGGAAGGCGTCGAGCTGGACGTCGAACCCGAGGCGCTCAATGCCATCGCCCGCAAGGCGCTGCGTCGCAAGACCGGTGCTCGCGGCCTGCGTTCCATTCTGGAAGGTGCATTGCTCGATGTCATGTACGAGCTGCCGTCTCTGCAGAATGTGGACAAGGTCGTGCTGACGGTCAAGGCCGTCGAGGAGCCGGGGGCCTGCAAGCCGTTGCTGGTCTACAAGGAAGCAGGCGCGCAGGTGGAGCCGCCGCCTGATGGCGATGCCAATCCGGCACCGCTTCGACCAAGCGGTACTGCCGACTGATGCATGCCAGCAAGCCTGTCTTTTTTTGTGAAGACAGGCTTGATTTGTATGCGGGCGCCCTCATATGCTTCACATGCGTCCACCCATGGCTGTATGCCGCACAGGGTTATAGTGGCATCGGCCACAGGCCTCAGGTATTCTTGACAGCCTGATTTACCAAGGAATTCACATTATGTCAGCGAACCAGAACCAGACTCCGGAACTGACCACCTTGCCGCTGCTGCCGCTGCGCGACGTGGTGGTGTTTCCGCACATGGTCATCCCGCTGTTCGTGGGACGCCCGCGCTCCATCCGCGCACTCGAGGCGGCCATGGAATCGGGCAAGAGCATCATGCTGGCCGCCCAGAAGTCCGCCACCAAGGATGATCCGACTCCCGAGGATGTCTACGAAATCGGCTGCATCGCCAGCATCCTGCAGATGCTCAAGCTGCCCGACGGCACCGTCAAGGTCCTGGTCGAAGGCAGTCAGCGTGCCCGTGTGCGCAGCATCGACAATGCCGAAGACTATTTCCGCTGCGTGGTCGAACCGGTCGAGGTCGATAGCGAGCCTCAGGCCGAGATCGAGGCCCTGCGCCGGACCGTGCTTGCCCAGTTCGATCAGTACGTCAAGCTCAACAAGAAGATCCCGGCTGAAGTCCTGACCTCGCTGTCGGGCATCGACGAGCCCGGTCGCCTGGCCGACACCATTGCTGCGCACCTGCCACTCAAACTCGAGCGCAAGCAGGCCATCCTCGAGATCGTGCCGGTGACCGAACGCCTTGAGGCCCTGCTGTCGCAACTCGAGACCGAGATCGACATCATGCAGGTCGAAAAGCGCATTCGTGGTCGCGTCAAGAAGCAGATGGAGAAGAGCCAGCGCGATTACTATCTGAACGAGCAGGTCAAGGCCATCCAGAAGGAACTGGGCGAAGGTGAGGAGGGGGCCGATCTCGAGGAACTCGAGAAAAAGATCGCCGCCGCGCAGATGCCCAAGGATGCCCGCAAGAAGGCCGATGCCGAGCTCAAGAAGCTCAAGCTGATGTCGCCCATGTCGGCCGAGGCTACCGTGGTGCGCAACTACATCGACACGCTGATCGATCTGCCGTGGCGCAAGAAGAGCCGGGTCAACAATTCCATCGGCAATGCCCAGACTGTCCTCGACTCCGACCATTATGGTCTGGAAAAGGTCAAGGAGCGCATTACCGAATACCTGGCCGTGCAGCAGCGCGTGGACAAGGTCAAGGCCCCCATTCTGTGCCTGGTCGGCCCTCCGGGCGTGGGCAAGACCTCGCTGGGTCAGTCGATTGCCAAGGCCACCAATCGCAAGTTCGTGCGCATGGCCCTGGGTGGCGTGCGCGACGAGGCCGAGATCCGTGGCCATCGTCGTACCTATATCGGTTCCATGCCGGGCAAGATCCTGCAGAACATGAGCAAGGTCGGCGTGCGCAATCCGCTGTTCCTGCTCGACGAGATCGACAAGCTGGGCATGGATTTCCGTGGCGATCCTGCTTCGGCGCTGCTCGAAGTGCTGGATCCGGAACAGAATCACACGTTCCAGGATCATTATGTCGAGGTCGATTTCGACCTGTCCGACGTGATGTTCGTGGCGACCAGCAATACGCTCAACATCCCGCCGGCATTGCTGGACCGGATGGAAGTCATCCGCCTGTCGGGTTATACCGAAGATGAGAAGATCAATATCGCCCGCCAGCACCTGCTGCCCAAGCTGCTGAAGAACAACGGCGTGCGTGAAGACGAACTGACGATCGAGGACAGCGCGCTGCGCGATATCGTGCAGTACTACACTCGCGAGGCGGGTGTGCGTGCGCTCGAACGCGAAGTCGGCAAGGTCTGCCGCAAGGTCGTCAAGGAATTGCTCCTGCTGCAGGAAGAAAGCAAGGGCAAGGACAAGCCGGCAGCGGCCCGCGTAGTCGTATCGGCCGAGAACCTCGAAAAGTACCTGGGCGTGCGTCGCTACACCTTCGGTATGGCCGAAAAGGAAAACCAGGTTGGCCAGGTTACCGGTCTGGCCTGGACGGAAGTCGGCGGCGACCTGCTCACCATCGAGGTTGCCGACATGCCTGGCAAGGGCGTGATCCAGCGTACCGGCTCGCTCGGTGACGTGATGAAGGAATCGGTCGAAGCGGCCCGCACCGTGGTGCGTTCGCGCGCCAAGCGGCTGGGCCTGGCCTCCACGCTGTTCGACAAGCGCGACATGCACGTGCACGTTCCGGAAGGCGCCACGCCCAAGGATGGCCCGTCTGCCGGTATCGCCATCACCACAGCCATCGTGTCGGCGCTGTCGGGTATCCCGGTGCGTGCCGATGTGGCCATGACGGGTGAAATCACGTTGCGCGGTGAAGTGCTGGCCATCGGCGGACTCAAGGAAAAGCTCCTGGCGGCCCATCGCGGCAGCATCAAGAAGGTGCTGATCCCCGAAGAGAACGTCAAGGATCTGGCCGAGATTCCGGACAACGTCAAGAATTGCCTGGAAATCGTGCCGGTCAAGTGGATCGACCAAGTGCTGGAGCAGGCGCTCGAGCGTGTCCCCGAGCCCCTGAGCGACGAGGCCGAGGCGGCTGCTGTGGCTGCCGCTGCCGAAGCTGCGCGCGCCGCCTCCAGCGAAGCCGGCAACGCGATCAAGCACTGAGCGCCATGATCCGCGATATCGTCAGGATGGGCGAGCCGGTTCTGCTGCAGCAGGCTCGCCCGGTCGAGGTGTTCGACAGCCCCGACTGGCGGGCGCTGGTGCGCGATATGTTCGACACCATGCGCTCGGCGGGCGGGGTGGGTCTGGCCGCACCGCAGATCGGTATCAGCCTGCAACTGATGGTCTATGGCTTCGAGGGCAGCGAGCGTTATCCGGATGCGCCGGCGGTGCCGCTGTCGGTGCTGTGCAACCCCGTGATCACGCCGCTGTCAGAAGACATCGAAGAAGACTGGGAAGGATGCCTCTCCATTCCCGGCCTGCGCGGCAAGGTGCCGCGCTTTGCGCACATTCATTACCAGGGCAGGGATGCCGAGGGGCGCGTGATCGAAGGTGAGGCACATGGTTTTCATGCACGGGTGATCCAGCATGAGCACGATCACCTGATTGGCCGCCTGTATCCATCCCGTATCCGCGATTTCGATCATTTCGGCTTTACCGACGTACTCTTTCCCGACCGACGCGACTGAAGGATTCTTACCATGCGCAGCATGAGCAGAATGGTGCGGGCTCTGCTGCCCGCCGTATTGGCGGTGGCGTCTGCCCCCGCCTTGGCCGACGACATGGATACGGCTGCCTGCCTGCAGCAGTTGCGGCCCCAGGCAGTGGCCAACGGCGTTTCCCTGGCGGATTTCGACCGCTACACGCAAGGGGCCACGCTGCTGGCCTCGACAGTCAGTTCGGCCCGCCGCCAGCCTGAAGGGCGTGAAGCCTGGTGGGATTATCTGGCCAAGACGGTCGATGACGAGCGTATCGCCGATGGCCGTGCCGTGCTGCAACGTCCCGACCTGACGCAGCCGCTGCAGGATATCGGCCAGCGTTATGCCGTCGATCCGGCTGCACTGGTGGCGATTTTCGGTATCGAGAGCAATTATGGTCGGCAGATGGGCCGTACCAAGGTGTTGGATGCCTGGCTGACCCGGGCGTGCACCGAGCGCAATCCGCTCTGGAAAAAGAACGTCTATGCCTCCATCCGTCTGTTGCGCGATGGCATCGTGCCCGAGGAGGGCTTTGTCGGCTCCTGGAGCGGGGCATTCGGCATGACTCAGTTCATCCCGACCTCGTTCTATGAGTTGGCAGCCGATGGCGATGGTGACGGCCATATCGATCTCTACAATTCGTTTGCCGATGCGCTGGCCTCCAGCGCCAGTCATCTGCGCAAGCGGGGTGTACGCTGGGCGCACAACGTGCCACCGGTGATCGAGGTGAGCCTGCCGGCTGCGCTGGCACAGACCTTGCCCGAGCGTCCGGATGCCGAAGTCCTGAACAAGGAATTCCGCACCCTGGCCCAATGGCGCGATGCGGGCGTGACGCAGGCAACCGGTGCCGATCTGCTGCAAAGCGCCTGGCATACGGGAAGTGAAATCTCGGCCAGTACGCTGGGCGCAGAGCCGGCCAATCTGTTTGCGCCGGCCGGGCGCAATGGGCCGGTCTTTCTGACGACGGGCAATTTCAACTCCATCCTGCACTACAACCAGTCGCGTCGCTATGCGCTGGCGGTCAGCCTGCTGGCCAACAGCCTGCAGGGCCAGCAGGTGCTGGTACACGACTGGCCGACCGACGATGGCGGCCTGTCGCGTGCCGAGATCCGTCAGTTGCAGCAGTGGCTGCTCGACCGGGGCCACGATGTGGGTACCCCTGACGGTATTCCCGGCCTGAAGACACGCGAGGCCATCAGTGCAGAACAACAACGTCTGGGATTGCCGGAAGATGGCCGCGCAGGGCGGCGCGTTTACAATGCGCTGGCGCCACAATAACGGATATCCAAAACATGACGGAAAGGTTGTACATCGAGTCCCTGGACCTTGAGGCCCGGGGCATCGCCCATCGCGACGGCAAAGTGATCTTCGTCGAGGGCGCATTGCCCGGCGAGACGGTCGAGGCCAGCATCACCCGCCGCAAACCCTCCTACGAAAACGCCCGCACCGAAGCCGTGCTGCGTGCCTCCTGTATGCGCGCGGCACCCCGTTGCCCGCACTTCGGCGTCTGTGGTGGCTGCGTGATGCAGCACATGGAGCCCGAGGCCCAGATCGCCATCAAGCAGCGGGCGCTCGAAGACGCCTTCTGGCACGTCGGCAAGCTGCGTCCGGCCCAGGTACTGCCGCCCATGCAGGGGCCGGCCTGGGGCTATCGCTATCGTGCCCGGTTTTCGGTGCGCAATGTGCCCAAGAAGGGTGGGGTGCTGGTCGGTTTTCACGAGCGCAAAAGCAGCTACGTGGCCGATATGCGTGAATGCCATGTGGTGCCGCCCGCCGTGTCTGCGCTGCTGATGCCGCTGCGCGCGCTGATCGGCAGCATGTCCACACCGGATCGCCTGCCGCAGATCGAGGTGGCGGTGGGCGATGACGTGATTGCTCTGGTGCTGCGCCATCTGGAGCCCTTGACCGATACCGATATCTCCAGCCTGCGTGTCTTTGCCGCCGCGCACAAGGTGCAGTGGTGGCTGCAGCCCAAGGGGCCGGATACTGTGCATCCGCTGGAGCGCGAACACGCTGACAGCCTGAGCTACAGCCTGCCCGAATTCGGCCTGCGCATGCCGTACCGGCCCATTGATTTCACGCAGGTCAATTTCGGCATCAATCGGGTACTGATTTCGCGTGCCCTGGGCCTGCTGGGTGTTCAGCCGGAGGATCGGGTACTGGATCTGTTCTGTGGCCTGGGCAACTTTACCTTGCCGCTGGCCACACGCGCCCGCGAGGCCGTGGGGGTCGAGGGCAGCGCCACGCTGACAGCGCGTGCCGGCGATGCCGCCGCGCGCCACGGGCTGGCCGGCAAGACGTCTTTTGCCACGCTCAACCTGTTCGAGATCAATGTGGACTGGCTGCGTGATCTGGGTCACTTTGATCGTATGCTGATTGATCCGCCGCGTGAGGGGGCAGAAGCGGTATCGCGTGCCCTGGTGGCGCTCGAGCCGGAAGAGCGGCCCAAGCGGATTGTGTATGTCTCCTGTAATCCCGCGACCCTGGCTCGTGATGCTGCCATTCTGGCGCACGAGGGTGGTTATCGTCTGCTCAAGGCGGGGGTCGTGAATATGTTCCCGCATACGGGGCATGTGGAGTCGATTGCGGTGTTCGAGCCGGGGGGCACGAAGCGTGTTTTGCCGGTTGAGGGTGATGAGGCAGTGGTGGAGGTTTCTGAGGCGGCTTAGGTTTTTTTGAGCTGCTGCTCTTGCTGCGAAGACGCCGAGGGTGGTCAGCCCCTATCCGGTCGCCTGCGCAATGGTCTGGCCGCTGTGCGGCCAGACTTCCCGGAGATCCGCGATGCAGGCGGGCGGCGGAAAACTCGGGCTGCGCCCTCAGACAATTCCGCCTTGTTTCCCGCCTGCATCGCAGATCTCCGGCATTGCACAAAGCGACCGGATAGGGGCTGACCACCCTCGGCTCATGGCTGCGTTGAGCGTTGGCGAGGATGTATTTTTGAAAATATGGGAGCGATGGGGCGGGAAGTCAAAATTATTCTGATCTACGTCGTGTCTTCGGGGTAAGCGAGGACAGCATGACGTATGTTAAGGCGCTGGGATTCGTATCTAAATGGCTGTGAGAAAAGCTCACTGGACAGGCCTAATGCTTTGGTTGCAATGCCTTGAGCACGGAATTTTTGGAAGGCTAGTATATTCTTCCTGTGCAGGGTGAAGATGTATATCATCATATCCACTCTGAAGCTGTGCCGATAAACGCTATCTTTAACCAATCCGCCTTATCAATCCTTGGGCGCTTCAGTGGCTAAAATAGCATTTTCTGATAGGGTGTTCGGCAGATTTTTCACTAGCTTTTCTTGCTATTGTCTTTTATTCAGGCTTAACCTTAAAATAATGTATACAGATTCCTTTCTATCGGCTGTTCAAACCCGTGCGGCTCGTATTTCAGTTAGTGCGTCAGCTGTTCGCAAACAGGGTGAAGGAATTGTTGACCCAGCGCGAGAATTTTTCAATGGTCTTGATCTAAAGCAATTCGCAGTGCAAAAACAGGAAATTTTTCAGAAGTGTTTGGATGAGGCGACTGATGCCTTGAGAAATAGGCTCCCAAATCCGCAAGAGGGATGGGGGATTGCACGAAAGCTGACGAATATCTTTCTCCGTGATGCGCTATATACGACATACCTTCGAGATAAATTTGAACTTCACTTATCCGAAGCGTTTCTGGAGGTGCCTCTGGATTCGATTTCTGCAAGGCGTATATACGAATGCACTGCAGCGCCCCGCGAACTACAGAAGTGGAAAGGTGTGAAATACAATAATCCAGAAAATAATCTTGCCTATCAATTGGTGGCTAAGCGCATTGCAGACAAAGCACAAGTTGCACGTGTTCACCTCGACACCTATTGGTGGGGCATGAGAATTGCTGCCCACGAGTAAAGCCTAAAATGCCAATCGGCACAGGCACTTCATAGGTGGGTTTCATCAGTTTAGCAGTCCGAAGATTATATTCAATATTTTTTAGAGGCTGAATAATGGAAGAAAGAAATGAGGTGGTGCCGGTAACTAATGCTGAAATCATGCGAAAGCCGACTGAAGAACGGAACTTAGAACTTCTTGCTGCACTCGCCTCGAATCTTGCTCAGCCTTTCGCGGAAAGCCAGAAAGTGGTAGCGACAGAAGCTACAAAACGGCATGAGATTTCAGCAAAGGCTGGAAGTCGGATGATATTTGGAGCCTTCTTGATTGGCGTTTTGATTATCGATCTTGCTTATATGTCTCTGTATCAAGGAAACGCTGGTCTGGCCGAGAAGATTGTAGTGGCTGTAATTGGTTTTCTTGCAGGGCTTGGCGTTGGAAGAACAACTTCAAAATTATAAGGTGAGCATCATATTTCACTTAATGAATTGCCAAAGGCTGGGGACTTTGATCGTTAAAAAATATTCGAACCAATCTCTGCTAATTTTGTAAAATCCATGTGGCCCATTCTCATCCTCGTCCGAGGTCATCCATGAGCCAATTGAATTTCAGTGAGACAGAATACGCCGGCAAGTGCAAGTAGACATGTCGCGAGAAATTTCTGTCGGAGATAGCGTGTACGATTCCGTGGAGATATTTGGCAGGAGAGGTGGCCAAGCACTACCCAGAATCAGGCAAGCGAGATTGCCAGCAGTGGCTGTTAAGATATATGACGTGCCGGTATCTGTTCTGCAGATTGTGGAGGACGCGCTTTCATACGAGCTGCGGCCAGCATTAGGGAAGATAGGTGGAAACAACACGTGAGCGTGGATACGATAACAATTTGTTCAGACCGTCCATTAATTCATGATTGGATTTTTAATTCATTATCCCTAGAAATAAAACCTCTCAAAAAAATGGCCTGCGTATTTTGTACGCAGGCCATTTTTTTACATCAACTACCGCAGGACAAGGGAAATCCCCTTGCAAGTTTGAAATCAACCCTTGCCGTGCAACTCCAGAATACGCTTGGCCTCAAAGCGCACCCGCTCCGGAGCCGTGCCACCGATGTGCTTGCGCGCAGCGACCGAGCCTTCCAGCGTCAGTACGGCGTGTACATCGGACTCGATGGCAGGGTGGAAGGCGCGCAGTTCATCCAGGCTCAGGTCGGCCAGGTCGCAGCCGCGCTGTTCGCATTCGCGTACGGCCAGGGCCACGACTTCGTGGGCATCGCGGAAAGGCGTGCCGCGCTTGACCAGGTAGTCAGCCAGGTCGGTGGCGGTGGCGTAGCCCTGCAGGGCGGCGGCGCGCATGGCTTCGGGCTTGACGCTGATGCCCGGCACCATGTCCACGAAGATGGTCAGCGTATCGCGCAGCGTGTCGACCGAGTCGAACAGGCCTTCCTTGTCTTCCTGGTTGTCCTTGTTGTAGGCCAGCGGCTGGCCTTTCATCAGGGTCAGCAGGGCCATCAGGTGGCCGTTGACCCGGCCTACCTTGCCGCGTGCCAGTTCAGGGACGTCGGGATTTTTCTTCTGCGGCATGATCGAGCTGCCGGTGCAGAACCGGTCGGCCAGCGTGATGAAGCCGACGCGCGGGCTCATCCACAGGACCAGTTCTTCGGACAGGCGCGAGATATGCGTCATGACCAGCGCAGCGGCGGCGCAGAACTCGATGGCGAAATCGCGGTCGGATACGGCGTCGAGCGAATTGCGGCAGACTTCTTCGAAACCCAGGGTACGGGCTACGCGCTCACGGTCAATGGGGTAGCTGGTGCCGGCCAGGGCGGCGGCACCCAGCGGCAGGCGGTTGACGCGGCGGCGGCAGTCCTGCAGGCGCTCGGCATCGCGGCCAAACATCTCTGCATATGCCAGCAGGTGATGGCCGAACGTGACGGGTTGCGCCACTTGCAGGTGGGTAAAGCCGGGCAGAATGGTGTCGGTGTGTTGCAGTGCAGTGGTAGCCAGCGCGTGGCGCAATTCGCCCAGCAGCCCGATCAGGACGTCGATCTCGGCACGCAGCCACAGGCGGATGTCGGTGGCGACCTGGTCGTTGCGCGAACGGCCGGTATGCAGGCGCTTGCCGGCATCGCCCACCAGTTCGACCAGGCGTTTTTCGATATTGAGGTGCACGTCCTCGAGATCGAGCAGCCATTCGAACTGGCCTGCCTCGATTTCGGAGAGGATCTGCGCCATGCCGCGCTGGATATCCTGCAGGTCCTGCGTGGAGATCACGCCGACGGCCGCCAGCATGTCGGCATGGGCAAGCGAACCCTGGATATCATAGGGAGCCAGGCGCTTGTCGAAGAAGACCGAGGCGGTGTAGCGCTTGACCAGATCCGAGACGGGTTCGGAGAAGCGGGCCGACCAGGCCTGGGCCTTGTTGGCAAATTGATTCTGGTTGGATGCAGGCGTATTGGACATGCGGGGATGGATAGCAATTAAAATGGCGCGATTCGCGAAACCACGATTCTAATACGGTTGGCTGCATGGAGTCCCTGAAATCAAATATGGTCGAGCTGGAAACATGGATCCAGTCGCTGACCGCCCACCTGCCCGAGGCCCACTGGATGCAGGCTTTGCTGGCGCTCGGCCTGATCGTGCTGGTGTCTTTCACGATCCGGGTGGCAGGTGCCTATATCCTGTCTGCCGTTGCAAACCGGCTGTTGACCCTGGCAGGGCATCGCAACTGGGACCGCGCCTTCCGGCGTGCCCGCAGCTACCGCTATGCAGCCATTACCGCCGGCTGGCTGGCCGTTGCCGTGATGAGCATTCTTCTGCCGCATTACGCGCAACTGGAAACACTGCTGCATCGCGTCAGCCTGGCGCTGTTCTGGATCTATGTGATCAAGACCCTGCGCACGGTCCTGAGCGCCTGGCAGGAAACCTACGCCGCCACCACCCGGGCGCAGACGCGTTCCATCAAGGGCTATCTGCAACTGGGCAAGATCGTGCTGCTGGGCGTCGGTGCGGTACTGGTGATCTCGGTGCTGACCGACCGCTCGCCGATCCTGATGCTGTCGGGGCTGGGTGCGATTTCGGCTGTGCTGATGCTGGTGTTCAAGGATACGCTGCTGTCTCTGGTGGCCAGCACGCAACTGACCAGCAACGACATGCTGCGCATCGGCGACTGGATCGAAATGCCGCAGTCCAATGCCGATGGCTTCGTCATCGATATCGCGCTGCATACGGTCAAGGTGCAGAACTGGGACAAGACCGTCACCACCATCCCGACCTACAAGCTGTTTTCTGAACCCTACCGCAATTGGCGCTACATGTTCGAGTCGGGCGGGCGGCGCATCAAGCGCACGGTGCGCATCGATGCGACCAGCATCCGTTTCCTGACTGATGCCGAATGCGACGATCTGCAGCGTTTCAGCCTGCTGGAATCCTACCTGGGCGACAAGCGCCGGGCGGTCGAGCAGACCAACCTGACGCTGGGCGAGCGCGCCCATGTGCCGGCCAACCGCCGGCGCCTGACCAATATCGGTACTTTTCGGGCCTATGTGCTGGCCTATCTGCAGCGCCACCCGGAAATCAAGCATCACGATGTCATCACCATGGTGCGGATGATGGAGCCGCAGTCCGACGGCGTACCCGTCGAAATCTACTGCTTTACCGCGCTGACGGCCTGGGTCGACTACGAGCGCATCCAGGGCGATATCTTCGATCACATCCTGGCGCTGTTGCCCGAGCTGGGCCTGCGCCTCTACCAGACGCCGACCGGGCATGACATGCGCGGCATGGCGGATGGCATATCCCAATCGCAGGCGTGGCGGCACGCACTGCATGACGAACAGGAGAACCCGGCATGACGCATGCCATCACAGTGGCGCTGGCGCAGATCAATCCGGTATTGGGCGATCTGGCCGGCAATGCGGCCCGTATTCTCGCGGTTGCCCGGCAGGCCCACGGGGCAGGCGCACGGGTATTGCTGACCCCCGAACTGGCACTGACCGGCTATCCCCCCGAGGATCTGTTGCTGCGCCCGGAATTCCTGCGACGTTGCGAGGCGGTTCTGGCCCAATTGACTGCCGATCTGGCAGGGTTGCCCGATCTGAGCGTGGTGGTGGGTACGCCGTTGCGAGTGGACGACAGGCTGTTCAATGCCGCTGTCGTCTTGCGCGAGGGTGCGCGTACCGGCTGGTATGGCAAACAGGCCTTGCCCAACTATGGCGTATTCGATGAGCAGCGCTATTTTGCTGCCGGCACACAGGCCTGCCTGTTCGAGGTGGGGGAGCTGCGCTTTGGCGTCAACGTCTGCGAAGACCTCTGGGCGGGCGGCGCACCGCGCCAGGCGGTGGCGCAGGGCGCACAGGTTCTGCTGGCACTCAATGCCTCGCCTTTCGATGCAGGCCACTGGCAGGCACGCCGCGAACATGTGATGCAACCCGTGGCGGCGCTGGGCGTACCGCTGGTCTATGTCAACCTGGTGGGTGGGCAGGATGAACTGGTCTTCGATGGTGCTTCGTTCGTGCAGGATGCTGCAGGCACGCCGCATATGGTGCTGCCGGCATTCGGCGAGGCGCTGGGGCTGGTGGATTTCGATGCGCAGGGGCACGTGCAGGGGGGCCGCGTGCTGGCGCTGGACGGCGAGGACTGGTCCGCTGCCGCCGCAACGGCAGTGGCCGTGCTGCAACCCGGTTCAAAACTGCCGGACTACCGTGCTGATTCGACCACTACCCGTCAGGCCGCAGAAAAACAGTCTTCCGGCAAGACCGATGCATACTGGCCCGATGACAACGGCGTTGCACTGTCCGCAATCTGGCAGGCGCTGGTGCTGGGCGTGCGCGATTATGTCGAGAAAAATGGCTTCAAGGGCGTGCTGCTGGCGTTTTCAGGAGGCATGGACTCTGCGCTGACGCTGCTGCTGGCGGTGGATGCGCTGGGGCCGGAGCGTGTGCGTACCTACATGATGCCGTCGCCCTATACCTCGGACATGTCGCTGGACGATGCCAAGGATATGGCACGGCGGGTGGGCGTGCACTACGGCGTGTTGCCTATCGCGCCGATGATGGATGCCTTTGAGTCAGTGCTGGCCCCGGAGTTTGCCGGCCTGACCCAGGATGCCACGGAAGAGAACATCCAGGCACGCTCACGCGGCGTGCTGATGATGGCACTGTCCAACAAGACCGGCTGGCTGGTGCTGACCACCGGCAACAAGTCCGAGTTCAGTACCGGCTACTGCACGCTGTATGGCGACATGGCCGGGGGTTTTGCCGTGCTCAAGGACGTCCCCAAGACCCTGGTGTACAGCCTGGGGTGGTGGCGCAATGGTCTCGACGGCCCGCCGCCGATCCCGGAGAACATCCTCACGCGTGCGCCTTCGGCCGAACTGCGCCCGGGACAGACCGACCAGGACAGCCTGCCGCCCTACGAGGTGCTGGATGGCATGATTGCCCGCTACATGGAGCAGGACGCCTCGGTGGACGACCTGCGCAAGGCCGGTTATGTCCAGGCCGATATCGACCGCTTTACCCGGTTGCTGCACCTGAACGAATACAAGCGCCGCCAGTCCCCGCCGGGACCGCGCATCACGCCACGCGCCTTCGGTCGCGACTGGCGTTACCCGATCACCAACCGCTTCCGCGATAATGGCCAGGGCTGATCGGGGCCATCCCGGCCCTGATCGTGTCAAAATAAGATATTCATTTCCAGAGACAAGCGAGCATCAATGAAACAGCTGACCGCCATCATCAAGCCCTTCAAACTCGACGAAGTCCGCGAGGCCCTGTCGGAGGTCGGCATCATGGGTCTGACCGTGACCGAGGTCAAGGGCTTTGGCCGGCAGAAAGGCCATACCGAGCTCTATCGCGGTGCCGAGTATGTGGTCGATTTTCTGCCCAAGATTCGCGTGGACGTGGTCATTCCCGACAGCATGGTCGATGGTGCCATCGAAGCCGTGTTGCGTGCGGCCCGCACGGGCAAGATCGGCGACGGCAAGATCTTTGTCACGCCAGTGGAGCAGGCGATCCGCATCCGTACCGGCGAGAGCGGCGACGACGCGCTCTGATACAGCAGTGATCTATAAAACAATTGAGTCGAGACACGCAGTATGGGTATCGACAGAAAATTCGTTTGACAGGATCAGGGCGAATTTCATCAAGAAAAAGGGCGGCTCCGGATTCGAGAAAGATTTCAGGATACGGAACCGCTTCGTGGATGAAGATCATGCTGTTTCCCTTTGGCTGCCAGAGGGAAATATGGCCGGCTTCGAGTACATGGTGGAAGATGTCCTGGCCGCATGTGAAAAACGCATGAGGCCCGCGCAGATTACATATATCTTTGCGCTGGAGGACTTTGACTACGATGCTGGCATACAGGAAAACGAAGTGCTGACATTCCTGGGAAATCTGAACTTGCGCTTCAGGATAAGGGACTGGGCAGCGGAAAGAAGTATGTGCCAAGGCGGCTGAAACACATTCCAAACCGCGCTCTTTGGCTCTTCGACCGTTGCCGCAATCAGCCTTCGCGCAGCAATTGCAGCAGCATGGATCTGCCTTGGGCCATGCCGGCCTCAGGCATTCGTTACGCTGGCTTCACCACGAAACACATGCCGATGCCCGTCCTCCTGCGCATCCAGCGTAAAGCGTGCCACCACCTCATCGAGCTGGCTGGCCTCTTCGCTGAGCGATTGGGCAGCAGCAGTCACTTCCTCGACCTGTGCGGCATTCTGCTGGGTAGCCTGGTCCATTTGCGAGACGGCCAGCGCCACTTCTGAGATGCCCTGGGTCTGCTCCTGGCTGGCGACGCTGATTTCGCCCACGATGGTACGCACCCGTTCCACGCCGGTAACCAGACCGTCGATCTGCTGGCCCGCTTCACTGACCAGGGCGCTGCCGGCTCGAACCCGTTCGACGGATTCCTCGATGAGTGTCTTGATTTCCTTGGCTGCCGAGGCGCTGCGCTGGGCCAGTGCCCGCACTTCGGTTGCGACCACGGCAAAGCCGCGTCCCTGATCACCGGCACGTGCGGCTTCGACCGCAGCATTGAGCGCCAGAATGTTGGTCTGGAACGCAATGCCGTCGATGACCCCGACAATGTCGGCTACGCGGCTGGATGAGCTGTCGATGGCCTGCATGGTTTCCACCACCTTGTGCACGGTGGCACCGCCCGAAGCTGCTGCCTCGGCGGCCTGGGAGGCCAGAGAGTCGGCGCTGCGGGCATTGTCGGCATTCTGGCGCACGGTGGCGGTGAGTTCTTCCATCGCTGCCGAGGTCTGCTCCAGCGAAGAGGCCTGAGCCTCGGTGCGGTTCGACAGGGACAGATTTCCCTGGGCAATTTCAGCGGCAGACAGCCGGACCGAGTGGCTGGTGCTGCGGATATCGCGCAACGCAGCGGCGATCTTGCCGGTAAAACGGTTGAAGGCTCCGGCGATGCTGGCGAGTTCGTCATGGCCGCTGGCGTCAAGGCGGCGACTCAGGTCGCCGTCGCCCTGGGCGATGTCATCAAGCGCATCGCGTACCTGATTCAGGCGTTGCAGTGCCCGGGTGATGACCCAGCCCAGCAGCGCAATCGCCAGTGCCAGTGCGATCACGACGGTCAGGGCGGATACCTTGAGCAGCGTGCCGATTGATGCCAGTGCCTGGCTGCGATTGACGGCGATGACCAGTTGCCAGTCGGTGCCTGCGATTGCATGGCTGTAGAGCATGTAGTCGGTGTTGTCGATGCTGACCTGGATGTCCGCATCCGATTGGCTGGCTTCCTGGATGAGGGCAGGGGTCAGGGAGGCCGACAGGGTGGATGCCGGCTTGAGTGTCAGTGCTGCATCGGCATGGGCCAGAATCAAGCCCTGGCGATCTGCCAGGAAAGCGAAGCTGCCTGGGGTGGGTTTGATGGCATTGACGGTGCGCACCACGGAGGTCAAGAGTACGTCTGCACCTACGACAGCGACTGGGTTGCCGGCCGGGCCGACCGGCTCGGCAAAGGTCACGCCCAGTTTCTTTTCCGTCGCAAACATATAGGGCGCAGTCAGGATGGGTTGGCCAGCCTGCACGGCCTGTGTGTACCAGGGGCGTTCTGTGGCGGCATAGCTTGCAGGCATTTCGCGAAGGAACACGATGCGCCTGTCGGCATAGCCGATGTAGGCATCGGAAAAACCACCCCCGTCGCGCAGCGCCTGAACGATGGCCTGTGCCTGTGGTTTGGGCAGATCGATGGCCTGTGCCAGTGAGTGTGTCAGCAAGCGTTTGTCTGCGACCCATTCAGCCAGCGTGTTGGCCTGGGTGGCGGCCAACTGCTGGCTTTGCGCATCCACGGTGGCGATGACGTGCCGCTGTACAGTCAGGAAATTGGCCGTGGTCAGGGCCAGCATGGCAACCGTGACGACCACGATGCTGAGAACGATAAGGCGAGTGCGCAGGGAGAGTTTCATGATGCCCAAGTGGATATGTGTATTGCTTTCGTGATCATGTGAAAATGATACAAAATAATACTGTACTGCGTTTTGATGACAAATTATGGACACTGCTGCCATGACTGCAAAAGAAATCGCCGCGTGATGGCTGGCATATCGCATGTATCTGCCAGTTGCAGGTTTGGTCTATGATAGCCAGCCGCCCGTCTGTATCTACATCACTTTTCGGTATGTCGACATGCATGCACGCCTAGCCCGCCCAGCCTATGTTGCCAGCTTGCGCGCGACTGGAATCTCGACGTCGTTTGTCCAGGCTTTCCTTGGTGAGCCTGGCTTCGAGAATGCACTGTTCTCTTCCTTCTGGAACCAGGAACGTGCACACCCCTGGCCACCGTGCTTCATCCCGTTGCTCAAATATCGACATGGCATGGAAGCCTATGGCGCGCTGCTGCATCCGTTGCATCCCGAGCGGCCGCTCACGTTCGTGCGGTTGATGCTCGAAGAGGGCTATGTGGTCGAAGTGGCGCGCAACGAGGTGCAGTTCCTGGATCTGATTGCACTCGAATCCTCGATCAGCAGTCATGAGGATATCCAGCTTGATCCAGCCGCCGTCAATCTGCTGCGCGTATCGGGGTCGGCTGACCATCTTGCCCATATCAGGGCTGCCGCCGAGTTCACGGGCATATTGGAAGAGGGCCTGGTCGGAAAGGTTCCAGGCTTTGTTCCCGACTGGCCGCTGGCCTGCTACGAGTATCAGGGGATAGACAGCTACACCGGGCATTTCCCGGTTTCTGTGGCATCGCAACCGGCATGTCCCTACGAGCGGGATTTCCTGTTTGCTGCCGAGTTGGCGGAGCGGATGGATGAGCCGGCAACTGTACCTCGGACACCTGCCGAACAATGGATGGCATTGCAGGCATCAGGTACTTCCATCGCGGTGGCGCGCGAGATTCTTAAAAAACTGCAAGCTGATTGCGATCATTCACTGTTATCTGCCTGGCTGCTGGCAGCAGATAAGGCAGAGGGCAATTTTTGATGCCTGCTGCACCTTGTGACAATCAACTGTTATGCCCTGTTTCAGGGCGTAAATCCTGATTGAAAAGCATTTGACACTCGAAGGTGTCCGGTAAACTCTGGCAGTTTCCATTCTTTTCAGGAACTGCCATGTCCATGTCTGCTGTTGCACGGCGTTGCCTTTGGCCTGCGATGCTGTCGCTGTTGCTGGGCCAGGGATATCTCATGCAGGCGCAGGCACAGCAACTGCCAGTGACGCCCAACACGACCCGTATCACTGTGGGCCAGCTTCTGGCCGAGATGGCAGAACCGTCGCAATCGCGCAGCGATGCCATTGACATGTATCTCCTGGGTATTTTTGATCAGACCGAAGGGACGGTCTGGTGCGACTATCGGCAATTCAAGATCGATACGCTGCGTGATGCAGTCTATGGTCAATTGCGGGAGTTGCAGGGCGAAGCCCTGTCCCAGCGTGCGGCACCTGCCGTCAGTGCCGTGCTGGCCCAGCGTTTTCCATGCAGGGGTTGAGCGGCGTGTCGTTTTTGTCTGTCTGCATGTACATACTCGCACAGCATCGGTTGCTGCTGATGTTTGCCCTGCCATTGGCATGCCTGGTTTTTGCGGTGCTGCTGCATATTTACCGAGGCAAGCGCTGGGGATATTTCCTGATTCCAATGGTCTTCACGCTGGCCATGATCAATATTTTCACAGGTCAGTGGGTCAATGCAGGTTTCCTGAACTGGTTCGGCACACCCGGTACGGCGATTATCGTGGACAAGCGTGATGCCGGATGGCTGCTCAATGAACAGCGGGTCAATGAATATGATGTGCTGGTGCGTATGGCTGACGGAAGGGATGTGGTCGCGCAGTTCGACGACATGAGTGCATCCATCTGGCCACCTCGTAACCTGATCCTGATCCCGGCGCTCAATGACCCATTCGTCGTCAAGTATGTGCCCGGCTTTCCGCGCAACATCGTGATCATGAGCGACGAGTCAGCCTATGGCAAACGATGGTTGCTGAATGATGCACGTCGTCCTGTCGAGCGCGCGCGCAATCTGCATGATGCCAGCCCTGACAATGCCATGTTTGCACAGGAGTATCGACAGGCATTGCAGGATTTCCTGGCCGCGTACGGTGAAGTGCTGTCGGCTTCGGATCGTGAACAGTATGAAAAAAAGCTGGAGGCGATTGCCGCTCCGGCTCCATGAGCCCGGTTTGATGAGGTTAAGTCCGGATCGTAAAACGTAGAAAAGAGGAGGTTTCCATGGTGACGATATTGGCCTTGCTGGCTTCGCTGGTCACGCCGGCAGCGGATCTGCCCTGCACGTACCTTTCAAAATCGCAGCAGGAATTACACCAGGTGCAGGCCTGCGCATCTTTGGAAAATGGGCAGCCTGTATTGAACGCCGGCGTTTTGGCCGATCTGCAGTTTGATGGAGCAGAGGGTGGTCTGGCTCAGGTACATGTGAATCGACGCTGGCATTGGGTACGGCCGGATGGCCATATGCAGGAGGTTCTGACCTTCGATAATGGTGCCGATCCCTTCTCGGAAGGACTGACACGCGGGCCGGGCACAAAGGGCGTGGCATATTACGATCGCAGTCTGCAGCGAATTCTGGATTTGCCGTATGCCTGGGGCATGCCGTTTCAGGACGGCCGTGCGCTGGTGTGTGCGGATTGCGTGGAATCCACTGGTGCCGACGAACACAGGGCGCTGGTGGGAGATACCTGGGGAGTGATCGATCGGGCAGGGAAGGAAGTGCTGGCACCCGGGCTGAGCTTGCAGGAAGCGGTCAGCCGCCGCGATCTTTTGCCATGATGCCGAGGTCAAGATGGCTCAGGTTTCCAGGTCGTAGAACGTGACTTTCAATTGTTGCGTGAACGCGATGATCTGTTCCAGCCTGGAATCGGCCGATTTGGCTGCACGGCAGGCCGATTCCAGATTTTCTATGTTGCGTAGCTGTTCCTGGCTCAGGTCACTCATCGAATCGTAGGCTTCATGGGTGCACAGGCGAAGCATGTCAAGCAGTCGTGCGCCGAAAGCCTCACTGTTGGATGGTATGAAATGGCCCGGGATATGGGTTGTCGCCCCTTTCAATAAAAACCCCCGATACTGGCTGGCCTGATCCAGCAAAAGGTACAGGTCATCGGATACCTGTGTCGTATGGGAAATGGATGAGGCGTCCGAGGTGACCGTCAGTGTGTCGTCACCAACGGTGTAGATGGCTTCGTCCTGCATGGCGACATCGTGGATGAAGCGTTCAAGGCAACTTGAGAGTGCCAGGTTTTCAAGGGTGTCGGTATCGATCTCCGATCCGTTTGGCGAGACTTTGATCGTGGATGGAACGGTCAGCATCAGGAATGAAATCTCGCCTGTCGCCTTGTCCGTCAGCAGCCAGTCCAACGTGTCCAGTGCGCTGAAGTTGCTGCTGCCGACGTTATTGCCTATATCCGCCTCCAGCGCATACAGGTCTGCATATCGGCTTTTGAGACAGATATTGAAGCCAGGCAAGTCCCAGAAAATTTTGCTTTTCATTTTTTTGACAATGTCTAAAGCAACAATGATGCTCAGGGCGGGCTTTGAATGTGCACCGTGCCCACCTTGTGCGGACCTTCGTAAATATCGAATGCGGTATGGCTGTCAAATTTGTGTCTTGGCGCATCCGGCATCAGGAACTCGACGGTTCCCGAGCTGAAATCATGACCTTCTACCGTTTCATGGCGGGAAAGCTGAAACACAACGCTCCAGGCATGATCCTGCCACTTCGAGTCATCGGGGAAGCGGGCGACTGAAAAGTACTTGCCAGCAGGAGGGGGGTATTTTCTGCCGCCTGCATCAGTGCTTTGCCATTTTATTTTGATTGCTGGCATCTTTATGGCTTTGGGATCAATGTCCAGAAACCCGCCAGGAAGCACTCGGCGACCACCAGTCCCGCGCCCGCCCGCCAGAATACAGATCGCCGGGCCCACAACGGCATTTTTCCGGGAGGCCCCAGTTCGATTTTCGGCGAATTTGTACTCATTGCAACCCCATGTAACTCGGATCGTCCATCCAGACGGGCTACGGCAAAGCCAGAACGGGTTACCGTCGGATCGTGATACAGCATGTCCGCCAGCGGCCGGTTCTTCAGCCGTCGCATGGCCTGCCAGATCCCCCTGGAATGCTGCAATGGGGTACAGCTTCTGGCCGCCACGCAAGGGACACCATCGATGCACATCAATATTTCACGCACCCAGATAGGCGCATGCGGGTGAACGCCCAATGCGCTGGCTTCTTCGGCAGGGGCTGGCTCCACGCATTCCCTCAGTACGCTCAGCTCTACTGCGCCCAATTGGCGCAGACCGGCAGTCAGTGCGCCGGGGCGGGTCAACCAGCGACGGTGGGACAGGGGAAGGGAGGGGGCCGGGTGTGGACGCCACAGATCGGCGAAAACAGGTGCATTCACGTTCTTCATGGGGTTACATTATCGCCCATGGAAAAAATCAGAGTATCGAAAATCCTGGCCGACCGGGGGCTGTGTTCCCGCCGCGAGGCCGATGCCTATATCGAGAAAGGGCTGGTCAAGGTCGATGGCGTGGTGGCGACGCTGGGCGAACGTGCACTGCCGACGCAGAAAATCGAGCTGGATACCCAGGCCCGCCGTACCCAGGCACGACAGGTCACCATTTTGCTGAACAAACCAATCGGCTATGTGTCGGGTCAGGCCGAGCATGGCTACAAGCCGGCCGTCACGTTGATCGTGCCGGAGTATCGCTGGCGTGCCGACCAGGCCAACTGGCGCTTCGAGCGTGGTCATCTGCGCGGGCTGGCGGCCGCCGGACGACTGGATATCGATTCACAGGGCCTGCTGGTACTGACGCAGGACGGTCGCATTGCCCGGCAACTGATCGGTGAGGACTCCACGACCGACAAGGAGTATCTGGTGCGTGTGCAGGGAAGGCTGTCGCCCGAAGGCCTGGCGCTGCTCAATCACGGTCTGTCGCTGGATGGCAAGGCACTGCGCCCGGCGCAGGTGGCCTGGCAGAATCAGGACCAGTTGCGCTTTGTACTGCGGGAGGGCAAGAAGCGCCAGATCCGGCGCATGTGCGAGCTGGTCGGCTTGAAAGTGGTGGGACTCAAGCGCATTCGCATCGGCAAAGTGATGCTGGGCGATCTGCCGCAGGGACAATGGCGTTACCTGCGGCCCGAAGAGTCTTTCATCTGAGCCGTCGGCGAAATCAGGCCTGTTGCGCTGCCATGCTGTCGAGCGCGTCGGTCACGATGCCATCCACGCCCCAGCGCGCCAATGCGCGGGCCTGCTCGGGGTCGTTGACGGTCCAGGCTACGGCGCGCAGGCCGGCGGCATGGATATCGGCAATCACGCGGGCGTCCAGCCACTGGGCATCGAGATGGATGGCGATGCATTCCAGTCGCGCGGCGCGCAGGCGCCAGTCTGCAGGCAGATTTTCCAGCAGCAGGGCACGGGGCAGGGTGGGGGCTTCGGCGCGGGCAGCTTCCAGGGCTGTCTCGGCAAAGGACGACAACAGCGGCGGCGGCGTGGCACCATCCCACAGGCGCAGCGCCTCGCGGGCGACCAGCGTACCGGTTTCGGTCTCGCGGCCCGGGCAGGGCTTGATCTCGATGTTGCAGGCGATGCCGTTGGCCAGATTGTGGCGCGCAATCCATTCGAGCAGCGGTACCGGCTCGCCGGCGAATTCGCTGGCAAACCAGGCCCCCGCATCGAGTCGCGCAAGGTCGAGGTAATCAACCTGGGCGGCCGGGCGTGCATCGCCTGCGGTGCGTGCCAGAGTGTCGTCGTGCAGCAGGATGACGCGGTCGTCCCGGCTGAGCTTGGCATCGAATTCCACCATGCAGTAGTCGAGGCGTGCTGCGGTGCGCATGGCCGCCAGTGTGTTTTCGGGGGCCAGGCGGCCGCCGCCGCGATGTGCTATCCAGAAGGGGTAGGGCCAATTAGGCAATGGTCTCATGGCGTGTTGATGATACACTCAGCGAAGTTTTTTTCTACCGGACCCAAGTCTCGAATCCATCCATGTTTGACATCATACGCAATCATCAGCGCTGGCTGCAGTTCATCCTGCTGATTCTGATTCTGCCGTCCTTCGTTTTCGTCGGCGTCCAAGGCTACACCACGTTTATTTCAAACGATGTCGAGCTGGTCAAGATGGGCCAGCAATCCATCACGCAGGCCGAGTTCGACCAGGCTCGTCGCGTCGAGCTGGATCGCTACATGAATCGGCTGGGCAACCAGTTCGATCCTGCCCTGATCGACACGCCGCAGATGCGCGAAGCCCTGCTCAACCGCATGATCGACCAGCGCCTGGTGGCCATGCTGGCTGCAGATGCCAAGCTCAACGTGTCCGACGAGGCCTTGCGTCGCGAAATCGCATCGCTGCCGTTCGTGCAGGGCGACGATGGCCGTTTCTCGCCCGAGCGTTACCGTGATGCGTTGGCCCAGCAAGGCATGACGCCGCAGGCCTTCGAAAACGGCATGCGTTCCACGCTGGCCCTGGCCCGTGTGCTGGATCCCGTCAGCGCCAGCGCCGAGGTGCCGGCCGATGTGGCGAGTCGTGTCGAGAAGGCCTACCGCGAACAGCGCAATGTGCAACTGCACCGGATCGCGGCAGCGGATTTCGTGGGCAGCAGCGAGCCGACCGAAGCGCAGATCAAGGCCTGGTATGATGCCAACCAGGATGCGCTGCGCCAGCCCGAGCAGGTTGCCATCGAGTACCTTGTGCTGGATGAGCCGGCTGCCACGCAGGGCGTGAAGGTGACCGATCAGGACATCGCCGACTACTACGCGCAGAACAAGTCGCAGTTCACCCGTCCCGAGCGCCGTCGTGCCAGCCATATCCTGGTGGCGCTGCCTTCGGGAGCCGATGAGGCAACCAAGGCCAAGGCGCGTGCCGAAGCCGATACGCTGCTGCAGGAAGCACGCGCCAATCCCGAGGGCTTTGCAGACCTGGCCCGCAACCGTTCGCAGGATCCGGGTTCGGCCGGGCAGGGCGGCGATCTGGGCTGGATTGCACGCAACACTCTGTTCAATTCGGTCGAGGATGCGGTCTATGGACTTCAGCCAGGCGAAATCTCCGGCGTGGTCGAAAGCCCCTTCGGCTTCCATATCGTCCGCCTGACTCAGTATGAGCCCGAGCAGGTCAAGCCGCTGGAAGAGATCCGCGCCGAGATCGAGCAGGACATCCGCCAGCAGGTCGCTGCTCAGCGCTTTGCCGACATGGCCACCACACTGACGCGCCTGATCTACGAGCAGCGTGACAGTCTGCAGCCTGCGGCCGATGCGTTGCAGTTGCAGATCCGCAAGGCCGATGGCCTGGCCCGTACCGAATTGCTCGAAGGCAATACGGTGCCTGCGGCAGATCGTCCGCTGCTGGACAATCCGCGTGTACGCCAGGCGCTGTTCAGCCAGGAAGTGCTGCGTGAAGGCTCCAACTCCGGCTTGATCGAGATTTCTCCCGACACCATGGTGGTGGTGCGTGTGAACGAACTCAAGCCCGAACACGTCCCGGCACTGGATGAGGTGCAGGATCGCGTGCGCGCCACGCTGGTTCAGGAACAGGCAGTCCAGGCAGCCCAGGCGCAGGCCCAGAAGCTGCTGGCCGAACTCAAGGATGGCAAGGCGCAGGCCGAGGTGTTTGGCGAAGCAATCGATATTACCCGCCAGGGGGGTCGCGATGCGTCTGGCAATGCGCTGCCGGGTGCGGTGTTGCAGGCCGCCATGCTGGCCCCGGCGACCGACGCGCTGCCGGTCTATGCCAGCGTGCAGGACGGTGATGATCAGGTGCTGGTGCGCGTCAATGCCGTGGGCGAAGCGCTGATGTCGGACAATGATGTCGCGTTGCTCAAGAATGAATTGCGTGATGCCTGGTCGCAGGCCCAGGATCAGGCACTGCTGCAGGCGCTGCGCAAGCAGTACCAGGTAGAAGTGCTGCCGGCAGCCAGTGACGCCATCGAAGGCCAGGACGACGATACGGTCTGACCTTCGAATCGCTGAACAATGTCAGTGCCCGGCCGGTGTCAGCAGAGGATGCAGCGCCGGCCAGACATTGTCCAGCAGACGGGGCTGGGCTTCCCGGGTAGGATGAATGCCGTCGTCCTGGAACCAGCGCCGCTCGGTGGCGATGCCATCAAGCAGAAATGGCACCAGTGCGGCATCGGTCTGCGTGGCGGTATCACGAAACAGCTGCCGGAACTGGGCAGCATACTCCGGGCCGAAATTGGGCGGGATTTCCATGCCCACTACCACAACCTGTGCGCCTGCGGCCTGGGCCTGTTTGCTCATGGCCATGAGGTTATCGCGGGTGCTGTCCAGCGGCAGGCCGCGCAGGGCGTCATTGGCACCCAGTTCCACGATCACGACCGCAGGCTGGTGGCGCTGCAGCAATGGCGGCAGCCTGCTGACCCCGGATTGCGTGGTGTCACCGCTGATGCTGGCATTGACCACGCGATAGGCTGGAAAATCAGCCTGCAATCGTTCTTCCAGCAATGCTACCCAGCCGGTGCCGCGTGCAATGCCATATTCGGCCGACAGGCTGTCGCCCACCACCAGAATGGTCGGCCCGGGCGTGGTCTGGGCGTGCGAAGCGGGCAACCAGGCCATGCACAGCAGCCAGATAGACATGATTCTTGACAGGAAACGCATGAATACTCCGAAAGACAACAGTTGGGGCGAAACGCAGCGTACGGCCGGCCAGCCAGTATTGCAGGTCTCTGCATTGCGGCGCACGATCCAGGAGGCAGGCCAGCCGCCGCTGGACATATTGGCAGATATTTCCTTCTCGGTAAACGCAGGCGAGTCCCTTGCCGTGACGGGCTGCTCGGGTTCCGGCAAGTCCACGCTGCTGGGGCTGATGGCCGGCCTGGATGTGGCGACGGCGGGTCGGATCACACTGGCCGGGCATGATCTGACGGGGATGGACGAGGAGGCCCGCGCGCGCCTGCGGGCACGTCATGTCGGCTTCGTTTTCCAGTCCTTTCAGCTCCTGCCCAACCTGACAGCGCTTGAAAATGTCATGCTGCCGCTCGAGCTGCTGGGGCGGTCGGCCCGGGGCGAGGCCGAAGCCATGCTCGAGCGCGTGGGGCTGGAACACCGCCTGGGGCATTATCCTTCCACGCTTTCGGGCGGCGAACAACAGCGTGTCTCGCTGGCGCGCGCCTTTGTGGTGCAGCCCGATATTCTTTTCGCCGATGAGCCCACCGGCAGTCTCGACAGCGAGACCGGCTCCCGTGTGATCGACATGCTGTTCGCGCTCCAGGCCGAACGGCACACCACGCTGGTGCTGGTCACCCACGATCTGGGACTGGCCCGGCGCTGCGACCGGCAACTGGTACTGGAAGCCGGGAGACAGGTGCAGGGCTAGCCACATATGCCCTTGGCCGCAGCGCGTGTCTAACAACCCATACCCTGCTAAAATCGGCCCCGTCCATTACAGCAACAACCTCATGTCTTCTACCTGTTCCGATCATCTGGCCGCGCCCGACGCGACCGCCGGCCTGGATGCATGGCTGGGCTATCTTGAATCATTGCACCCAAAAGCCATCGAACTCGGGCTGGAACGTGTAAGGCAGGCTGCGCAGGCGCTGCAGCTCGACCTGCCATGCGTGCGCATCATCGTGGGTGGCACCAATGGCAAGGGTTCCACCTGTGCCATGCTCGAATCCATTCTGCTGTGCGCAGGCTACCGGGTCGGGCTCTATACCTCGCCGCACCTGCTGAACTTCAACGAACGCGCCCGCATCAACGGCGAGACGGTCAGCGATACAGCCCTGATCGAACAGTTTCGCGCCGTTGAAGCCGCGCGCGGCGACATTTCACTGACCTACTTCGAATTCACGACGCTGGCGATCCTGCGTCTGTTCTCGCAGTCCAATCTGGACGCCGTCGTGCTGGAAGTCGGCCTGGGCGGTCGCCTGGATGCCGTCAATATCATCGATGCCGACTGCGCCATCATCACCAGCGTCGATATCGACCATACCGACTGGCTGGGTTCGACCCGCGAAGCCATCGGGCTGGAAAAGGCGCACATCTATCGACCTGGCCGGCCCGCAATCTGTGCCGACCCGGTTCCGCCGGATTCGCTGGTCCAGCATGCCGAAGCCATCGGTGCAGACCTGTGGCGCTTCGGGCACGATTTCAATTATTCGGGTGACCGCCAGCAATGGCGCTACGGTGGCCGCCAGCAGCGGCGCAATGCACTGGCCTATCCGGCGCTGCGCGGGGCCAATCAGTTGCTCAATGCCTCGGCTGCGCTGGCTGCGCTGGAATCCCTGCAGGACCGCCTGCCCGTGCCTCAGCAGGCGGTACGCCAGGGCTTGCTGCAGGCGGCACCGCCTGGACGTTTCCAGATCCTGCCGGGGCAACCCCTGGTGATCCTGGATGTCGCCCACAATCCGCATGCCGCTGCCGTGCTGGCCGAAAACCTCGACAATATGGGCTTTCATCCCTATACCCATGCGGTGATCGGAATGCTGTCCGACAAGGATGCGCGTACCGTCCTGCAGCGTATGGACAAGCGGATCGATCACTGGCATTGCGCCACGCTGGGTGGGCCGCGCGGCATGAGCGGCGAAAAACTGGTGGAGATGCTTCAGGATGTGTCTCCGGCGACGCAATCAGGCAATACTGAGGATCATTCCGTTACTGCACATGACGACGTGGCCTCGGCCTGGAAGGCGGCTGTAAAAGCGGCTGGCGAGGGTGATAGAATCGTTGTGTTCGGTTCTTTCCTGACCGTGGCTGCCGTGCTCGAATTGCTGGGCCGCAAGGCGTAGGCCAGCATGCAGGTTCGGGTTTTACGGATGGCTGCGGCATCCAGCCAGTAAGGGATATACATGGGTTTTTTCAGTCGTCGAGGCGCAGCACCCGAGGATGGCCGTGATGGCACGCCCCGGCGCGTGCCGATGTCCAGCGAAGTGCAGGCCAATGAGTTGCGGATCAAGGCACGACGGCGCCTGATCGGCGCGGTCACGCTGGTGCTGGCGGCCATTATCGTGCTGCCCATGGTGCTCGATTCCGAGCCTGTACCCATTCCTGACGATATCATCGCGATTCCCGAGCGCGGCACCGGGTTGCCGCCCCTGGCGAATGCAGGGACGGCTGCTACGGCCGGCCTTGGCATGC
>NZ_JBEFDG010000037.1:0-14449 GCF_040137905.1 Corticimicrobacter sp. | reverse complement strand
GGATATGCACTGTTGCGGCGCACCCGGCACCATCAGGGTTCATCAGGCCGGTGCGGGGCAGGAAAGGGGAGAAACATGAAGAATGGATGAGGGTTGGATTAAGACTTCGTTGCTTGGCCGGGTCTGTTTGCGCTAGCGCAAACAGACTGAAATTGCGTCTGATTACGCTTTCTCGATCTGTTGAACCCATGCGTGCAGGCGTGTGCCTGCAGGCGATCGAGAGTGATGAGTCGGATGGACGAGAAGCTTGCAGCCTATTTCGCCAGAACAGGCGATGATCCTTTGCGTACGGCATTTGCCATGCGACGTGCCGTGATGCCCTGGCGTCGCCAGCAGGCCGTCCCTGCCGAAGGCATGGCCGCCGCCTGGGCCCAGGTGCTGGACGCGGCACCCGGCAGCCATCGCATTGCCTATATCCATGTGCCGTTCTGTGCCAATCATTGCCTGTTCTGCGGTTTCTATCGCAATGCCTGCTCGCAGGATGCGATGGCCCACTACACCGATTGTCTGGTCGCGGAAATCAGCCGTGAGGCTGCGCGTCTGCCAGCAGGCTCGGCACCGGTCGAGGCGCTGTATCTGGGCGGTGGCACGCCCAGTGCGCTGTCTGCACAGCAACTGGAGCGGATATTGAATACGGCACGGCAATGCCTGCCGCTGACGGATGATTGCGAGGTCACGCTGGAAGCACGGATTACCCATTTCGATGATGACAAGATCGATGCCTGCATTGCGGCAGGTGTGAACCGGATATCGATTGGCGTGCAGAGTTTCGATACCCAGGTCAGGCGGCGTCAGGGTCGGCAGTCCAGCCGTGAAGAGGCGATCCATTTTCTGGAGCGATTGCGGGCCCGGGAGCAACTGGCGCTGGTTATCGATCTGCTGTACGGCCTGCCTGGCCAGACACAGGACGTCTGGCAGCAGGATCTGCGCACGGCGGTGGCGCTGGCTCCGGATGGCGTTGATCTGTATGGCCTGAACCTGATCCCGGGTACACCGTTGCAGCGGGCCACCGCCAATGGCAAGTTTCCCGATATGGCGACACTGGAGCATCAGAGTCTGTCGTACCGGGCGGGAGCCGCGTTCCTGGCTGCCGAGGGCTGGAACCAGCTCAGCAATAGCCATTGGCAGCGCACGCCGCTGGAACGGAATCGCTACAACCGGCTGATCAAGGAGGGTGTGGATTGTCTTGCCTATGGTTCGGGGGCAGGTGGCCTGGCGGGAGGGCACAGTTATGCCATCGATGGCGACCTGACCCGCTACGGCGAGGCGGTACAGGCGGGTCGTAAACCACTGGCCGGGCTGTCGGTGGGGGATGCACGGCAGCCGGCGCGGCAACGGGTGACGGCCGGTTTCGAGGCCGGTCGCCTGGATCTGGCAGGGCTGAAGTCGCTGGCACCTGAGCCATGTCTGCAGCAGATGCAATACCTGGCCGAGCAGTGGCAGTCGGCCGGGTTGCTGCGGATCAAGGGAAGCCGGCTGGATTTGACGCTGGCAGGCCGCTTCTGGGCCAGCAATCTGATTTTCGCATTCGATGCGCTGGTGAGCGGCGATGCCGTGCCCGCGCATTCATCTGCTTCCGGTGGACGTCCTCAACAGCTCCGGGAGCCTGTTTTTCTTCGCCAGGTGGCGGACAAGGAGGTTGTTTCATGAGCATTGCATCCACACACCCTATCCCGGCAGAGGCTGACCAGGCCCGCGTGGCCCTGCGTGTGGCGTTGGCCGATAATCCGGATGGCATTCTCGAGTCGCTGGCTGCCCAGCATCAGGTTTCCTTGCAGACGGTGATCGATTGCCTGCCTGCCCAGGTGCGCCGCCAGGCACCGGGCAGTGCCTTCATCGACGCGTTCGAGGATATTGCAAGCTGGGGTGACGTTACCCTGATTGTGCATACGGCGGATGCCATCATCGAATTCTCCGGCCCGCTGCCGGTTGGTAAAACCGGGCATGGCTATTACAACCTGCAGGGCGGTGGCGTGGTGAGCGGGCATTTGCGTGCCGACCGCTGCGGTGCGATCTACTTTGTGCGCCGTCCCTTCATGGGCAAGGAAACGCGCTCCATCCTGTTCTTCAACCTTGAAGGGGCAGCGATGTTCAAGGTGTACGTGGGGCGCGATGAAAACCGTGAACTGCGTCAGGATCAACTGTTGCGCTTCGATGCCCTGGAGCAGCGTCTGGCGGTTCAGGAGCCGCAGGCATGACACCGGTTCTGGTTTTTGGTGCCAGTCGTGGCACGGGCCTGTTGCTGGCGCAGCAATTGCGTCAGCAGGGCGTGGCCGTGCAGGTCATGCTGCGTGAGTCGGCCGCGGCGGATGAGCTGCTGGCATTGGGCGTGTCCGTGGTCAGGGGTGATGCCTTGCTGCCTGGGGACGTGGCGCGTGCCTTTGCGGCACAGGCGGGGCCCTGCGATGTGGTGTCGCTGCTGGGGGGCGGGCCAGGGGACTGCCGGGTCGATGCCGATGGCAATATCAATGTCATCGATCAGGCCGTGGCCAGCGGCCGGGTGCGCCGCTTCGTGCTGGTGACGGCCATGGGGTGCGGGGAGATGGCCCCTTACCGCTCACCGCAGGCGATTGCGGCTTTCGGCGCGGTAGTCGATGCCAAGTCAAAAGCCGAGGCGCATTTGCAGGCGGCATGGCCAGATGCCACCATCCTGCGCCCCGGAGGACTGCGTGATGGCGAGGCGACCGGGCAAGGCATTTTGTGCGCAGATCCGCAAGTGCATGGCTTCATCCAGCGTGCCGATCTGGCGGCGCTGGTGGTGCGGGTGCTGGCAGCACCGGAGGGGCTGCCAGGCGCTTTTGCTGCCGTGGATGCCGGGCAGGCCCAGTGCGTCAATCCTGTTCAGGCGGTGGCGCTGGGCTGAGGAAAATCAAAGCACGTAGCGGGCCAGGTCTTCCCGGCTGGCGGCTTCCTCGAGCTTGTCATCGACATAGGCCGCGTCGATGGTCACGGTCTTGCCGCTGGATGAGCCGGCGTCGAACGACAGGGCTTCCAGCAGTTTTTCCATGACGGTGTACAGGCGGCGCGCACCGATGTTTTCGGTGCGTTCGTTGACTGAGAAGGCGATCTCGGCCAGGCGCTGCACGCCTTCTTCGGTGAAGTCGAGCGTGACCTCTTCGGTAGCCAGCAGGGCAGTGTATTGCTTGGTCAGCGAGGCATTGGTGCTCGACAGGATGCGCACGAAATCCTGTGCGCTGAGCGAGTCCAGTTCGACCCGGATCGGGAAGCGGCCCTGCAGCTCCGGGATCAGGTCGGACGGGCGCGACAGGTGGAAGGCCCCCGAGGCGATGAACAGGATGTGATCGGTCTTGATCATGCCGTAGCGGGTGTTGACCGTGGTGCCCTCGACCAGCGGCAGCAGGTCGCGCTGCACACCCTGGCGGGACACGTCACCACCGCCATGTTCCTGGCGCGTGGCGATCTTGTCGATCTCGTCCAGGAAGACGATGCCGTTCTGCTCGGCATTGGAGATGGCACGGCTGCGCAGTTCCTCTTCGTTGATGCGCTTGCCGGCCTCTTCCTCGGTCAGCAGCTTGAAGGCTTCCTTGACGGTCAGATTGCGCGGCTTTTGCTTGTCGCGGGCCAGACCGGCAAACATGCCACGCAATTGCTCGGTCATTTCCTCCATGCCCGGTGGCCCCATGATGTCCATTTGCGGCGCAGCCTGGGCCACCTCGATCTCGATTTCCATGGTGTCGAGCTGGCCTTCGCGCAGGCGCTTGCGAAAGGTCTGGCGAGCGGCGTTTTCCTCGCGCATGGGGTTGCCTGCACTGTCGCGTGGCGGTGCGATGAGCACATCGAGGATGCGATCCTCGGCGGCATCTTCGGCCTGGGTGCGGACCCGTTTCATTTCCTGTTCGCGGGTCTGCTTGATGGAGATCTCGACCAGGTCGCGGATGATGGTGTCGACGTCGCGGCCGACATAGCCGACTTCGGTGAACTTGGTGGCCTCGATCTTGATGAAGGGCGCATTCGCCAGCTTGGCCAGGCGGCGTGCGATCTCGGTCTTGCCCACGCCGGTCGGGCCGATCATCAGGATGTTCTTGGGCTGGATCTCGTGGCGCAGGGGCTCCGCGACCTGCTGGCGGCGCCAGCGGTTGCGCAGGGCGATGGCGACGGAGCGCTTGGCGCGATCCTGGCCGACGATGTACTTGTCGAGTTCGGAAACGATCTCGGCGGGCGTCATGATGGATGCGGACATGATGGTCAGCCTTCGAGGAGTTCGATGGTGTGGTGCTGGTTGGTGTAGATGCACAGGTCGCCGGCGATCTCGAGCGACTTCTTGACGATGTCCTCGGGTGGCATGTCGGTATTGTGCAGCAGGGCCAGGGCAGCCGACTGGGCATAGCTGCCGCCGGAGCCGATGGCGGCCAGGCTGTGCTCGGGCTCAAGCACGTCACCGTTGCCGGTCAGTACCAGTGTATGGTCCTTGTCGGCCACGATCAGCATGGCTTCGAGGCGGCGCAGCACACGGTCGGTGCGCCAGTCACGGGTGAGCTCGATGGCGGCGCGCATCAGGTGGCCCTGGTGCTTTTCCAGCTTGGTCTCGAAGCGCTCCTGCAGCGTGAAGGCGTCGGCCGTGGCACCGGCGAAACCGGCCAGCACCTTGTCGTGGTAGAGGCGGCGGATCTTGCGGGCCGTACCCTTGATGACCACGTTGCCCAGCGTGACCTGGCCGTCTCCGCCCAGGGCAACGCGATTGCCGCGCCGGACGCAGAGAATGGTAGTGGCGTGAAATTGTTCCATGGTTCCTTTTCCTTGCCTTGGAAGCTGCACATGGGGGCGGCTTTCTGGAATTCAAGGGTCGTGCGCGGGTATTCCCCAAGGTGACGGAAGGATCGGCATTTTCTTATAATTTTAATTAGAACATATGTTCGCATTCCGATCAAGTGGGTCTGGAGAAAAAAATGACGGCTTTATCGCCACGCTATGCCAGGGCTTTCGTGGAACCCGTATCCTCGCCGATCCGGGCTTTGCTTCAATATGCAAACCGGCCGGGAACGGTCTCTTTCGCGGGTGGGTATCCCGATCCCGTCCTGTTCGATGTGGATGGGTTGCGCCAGGCCTCGGAGCAGGTGAATCTGCGCCTGGGTGCATACCTGCAGTATTCGGGCACCGAAGGGCAGGCCAGCCTGCGCCGTGCATTGGCACGGCTGTCGGCCAGTCGTGGCATCGTCAGTGATCCCGATACCGAGGTGGTGGTGACGGGCGGTTCCCAGCAGGCCATGACCCTGATCGCCCGGGTCATGCTGGAGGCAGGCGACAGCGTGGTCATCGAAAGCCCCTCCTTCCCGACCTCGGTGCAGGCGTTGGTGCAGACCGGTGCGCGGGTGCTGACGGTGCCCTCCGGCGAGGACGGCATCGATCTCGACGCGCTGGAGCTGCTGCTGCGTACCGAGCAGCCCAAGATGATCTGCCTGGTGGCGACGTTTTCCAATCCATCCGGCAGCACGCTGTCGCGGGAGCGACGCAAGCGCCTGATCCAGATGGCGCAGGCTCATCGCGTGGTCGTTGTCGAAGACGATCCCTATTCCGGGTTGCGCTACCGGGGCGATGCCGTGCCGCCGCTGTTTGCGCTGGCCGAAGGCGGTGAGCGCAACTGGGTGGTCTATCTCTCCAGCCTGTCCAAGACTGTGGCACCCGCCTTGCGCCTGGGCTGGCTGGTGGCATCGCCGGAGCTGCGCCGGCGTTGCGTCAGCGCCAAGCAGGCCGATGACCTGTCGGTTTCGCCCTGGATGCAGGAGATTGCGGCCGACTATCTGGATGCTGGCGGCTATGAACGCCATCTGCCCACGCTGCTGCAAGCCTACGGGGCCCGTTGTCAGGCCATGATCGATGGGCTGCAAACCAGTCTGGCGGGCCAGGTCCGCTATCGCGCACCGGAGGGCGGCATGTTTGTCTGGGCGCGTTTCAATCCGGGCGTGCGGGCCAGCGAAGTGTTGCAGAAGGCGATCAAGCGCGAGGTGGTCTTCGTGCCGGGATCGGCTTTCTACCCGGACCCGAAGGCGCTGGATGAGCAGGCGTTCCGCCTGTCCTTTGCCTCGGCACCGGAGCAGGAAATCACCCAGGGAATGCAGCGGCTTGGCCAGGCGCTGCGGGATATCGTTCGTTGAGTTTTGTCGTGTCAGTCAGATTCAAATCACAAGGGGAGTGACCATGAAGTTCTCGATGCCTATGAAAGTACTGGCGGCAACGGCCGCTGCAGTGTTCTCTGTCACGGCGCATGCCGGGCCGACGCTGGATGCGGTCAAGCAGCGCGGCTATCTGCAATGCGGTTTCTCCACGGGGATTCCGGGTTTTTCCGCGCCGGACAGCCGTGGCGAATGGACCGGCCTGGACGTGGATGTATGTCGTGCGGTGGCGGCGGCCGTGTTTGGCGATGCCTCCAAGTACAAGCCCAATCCGTTGAGCGCCCAGCAGCGCTTCACGGCACTGCAGTCGGGTGAGGTCGATTTCCTGGCCCGGACCACAACGCTCACGCTGGCCCGCGATATCTCGCTGGGATTGCGTGAGGTCGGTGTCAACTTCTATGACAGCCAGGGCGTCATCGTTCGCAAGGAACTCGGTGTATCCAGTGCGACCGAACTGGATGGGGCCACGGTATGCGTACAGCCGGGTACCACCGGCGAACTGAACCTGACGGACTGGTTCCGCAGCAATTCGATTTCGTTCAAGCCGGTCGTGCTCGAAAAATACGACGAAAACATCCGGGCCTTCATGAGCGGGCGCTGCGATGCCTTCACGGCCGACAAGTCGCAACTGGCCTCTATCCGTGCCGGGCTGGACGATCCGGAGGCTTTCGTGATCCTGCCCGAGGATTTTTCCAAGGAACCCCTGGGTACTTTCGTGCGGCAGGGCGACGAGGAATGGTTCGGCATCGTGCGCTGGGTCCTGAATGCCATGCTGGAAGCCGAGGAGTATGGCATCACGTCGCAGAACGTGGATGAGATGCTCAACAGCACCAATCCCAATGTACAGCGCATCCTGGGAGGCACGCCGGGTCTGGTCAAGCCGCTGGGGCTGGATGACCGCTGGGCCTACAACATCGTCAAGCAGGTCGGCAATTATGGCGAAAGCTTCGAGCGCAATGTGGGTACGCAAAGCCGGATGAAGCTGGCGCGTGGGCTCAATGCGCAATGGCGCGAGGGTGGCCTGATGTACGGCTGGCCCGTGCGCTGACTATGACAACGGGGCAATGGAGTCATCATGGCTGCTTCCAAGCTTGAAAATCATCCGAGGCCACGCAAGCGGCACTATTCCTGGAGCGATCCGGGGGTGCGTGCCGTGGTCTACCAGGGCATGGCACTGGGCATCGTTGCCATCGTGGCCTGGATGCTGGTGTCCAATACGCTGCACAACCTGTCGGTGCGCAATATTGCGACGGGTTTCGGCTTTCTGGGCAAGGAAGCAGGTTTCGCCATCGGCGAAAGCGTGATTCCCTACGAGGCCTCGCAGTCTTACGGCCGGGCTGTCCTGGTCGGACTGCTCAATACGCTGCGCGTGGCCGCTGTCGGCATCATCCTGGCGACGCTGCTCGGGACGCTGATCGGGATTGCCCGCCTGTCGGGCAACCGGCTGCTGTCCGGCCTGTGCGCGGCCTATATCGAGGTGGCGCGCAATGTGCCTCTCCTGATCCAGCTGTTCTTCTGGTATGCGCTGGTGACGGAGACGGCCCCTGGGCCGCGCCAGGCCCTGCATATCGTGCCGGGGGTTTTCCTGTCCAATCGGGGGCTGACGGTGCCGGCACTGGACGGTGCCTGGGCGACTCCGGTGCTGTCTGGCCTGCTGTGCGCCGTGCTGGCCTGCCATGCGCTGGTGCGATATGGGCGCGCCTATCAGGGGCGTACCGGCAGGAGACTGCCGGTGCTCTGGCTGGGTGCATTGCTGCTGGCAGGCATGCCTGCCCTGTTTTTTGCAATATCGGGGACGCAGGTGTCGCTGAGCGTGCCGTATCTGGGAGGCTTCAATTTCACCGGAGGCATGACTGTATCGCCGGAGTTCTTCGCCTTGCTGATGGGGCTGGTGACCTATACGGCGGCCTTCATTGCCGAAATCGTGCGTTCGGGTATCCAGGCCGTCAAGCAGGGGCAGTGGGAGGCCGCCGACTCGCTGGGCTTGCCGCGTGGCCGTACCCTTCGCCTGGTGGTGCTGCCGCAGGCGCTGCGGGTCATGATCCCGCCCCTGACCAGCCAGTATCTGAACCTGACCAAAAACAGTTCCCTGGCGGTCGCCATCGGCTATCCCGACATCGTGTCCATCGTCAATACGACGCTGAACCAGACCGGGCAGGCCATCGAAGGCGTGTTGATCATCATGGCGGCCTACCTGACGGTCAGCCTGAGCATTTCAATGGCCATGAACTGGTACAACCAACGCCTTGCGGCAAGGGAGCGGTGAGATGATGGTGCAATCCGCACAGGTATTGCCGGCCCCCGCGGCCGGTCAGGGTGGTCGTTGGCCGGCGCTGTGGCGACGTCTGTTCGCCAGTCCGTTCAGCCTGGTGGCCTCGGTGCTGCTGCTCTGGATGCTGGTGATGGCGGTGCCGGTATTCTTCGAGTGGGCCATCCTGCAGGCCAACTTCACGGCTACATCGGCTCAGGAATGTCGGCAGTCCGGCAGTGGTGCCTGCTGGGCATTCATCGTCGAAAAGCATCGGCTCATTCTGTTCGGCACCTATCCCTATGATGAGCAGTGGCGGCCCTTGCTGGCGGTCGTGCTGCTGGTCGCCCTCATTCTGTGCAGCGTCTGCCGGTATTTCTGGAACTGGCGTCTGGCGGCACTGTGGACGGTCGGGCTGGCGCTCAGCGCCTGGCTCATGTGGGGGGGCTTCGGTCTCAGCCATGTCGAGAATTCGCGCTGGGGGGGCCTGCCCCTGACCCTGATGCTGGCGACGTTCGGCATTGCCTTTGCCTTTCCGCTGGGGGTGTTGCTGGCGCTGGGTCGCCGTTCGCGCATGCCGGTCATCAAGGCGCTGTCGGTGGTGTATATCGAACTGATTCGCGGCGTGCCGATGATCAGCATCCTGTTCATGTCGTCGGTGATGCTGCCGTTGTTCCTGCCAGAGGGGGTGACCATCGACAAGCTGTTGCGTGCAGGTATTGCGATCGTGCTGTTTGCTGCTGCCTATATTGCGGAAACGGTACGGGGTGGTCTGCAGGCCATTCCCAGGGGGCAGTACGAGGGGGCCGAGTCGATGGGCCTGTCCTACTGGCAGGGCATGCGGCTGGTGATTCTGCCGCAGGCACTGAAGACGGTCATCCCGCCGCTGGTCAATGTCTTCATTGCCCTGTTCAAGGATACCTCGCTGGTGGTGATCATCGGTATCTTCGACCTGACCCTGGCCGCCAAGGCAGCGCTGTCCGACGCAGCCTGGCGTGGCGTGGGTGTCGAGGCCTACCTGTTTCTGTCGGTGATCTATTTCGTGTGTTGCTATGCCATGTCGCGCTACAGCCGTTCGCTGGAAGCCAAGGGGAAAATTCATGAGTGAACCGATTATCAAGCTCGAGGATGTCAACAAGTGGTACGGACAGTTCCACGTACTGCGCGGCATCGACCTGGAGGTGTCGCGTGGCGAGCGCATTGTCATCTGCGGCCCTTCTGGCTCCGGCAAGTCGACCATGATCCGCTGCCTGAACCGTCTGGAGGCGCATCAGGCAGGTACGATCCTGGTCGATGGCATCGAACTGACCGACAACCTCAAGCAGATCGAGCGGATTCGCCGCGATGTCGGCATGGTGTTTCAGCACTTCAATCTGTTTCCCCACCTGACGGTGCTCGAGAACCTGATGCTGGGGCCGGTCTGGGTGCTCAAGCGCCCGCAGGCCGAAGCACGCGAGACAGCCATGCGCTATCTGGAACGCGTGCGTATCGCCGAGCAGGCCGACAAATTTCCTGGCCAGTTGTCGGGCGGGCAGCAGCAGCGCGTGGCAATCGCCCGCTCGCTGTGCATGCATCCGAAGATCATGCTGTTCGACGAGCCGACCTCCGCCCTGGATCCGGAAATGGTCAAGGAGGTGCTGGATGTCATGGTGGGACTGGCCGAGGAAAGCGGCATGACGATGCTGTGCGTCACCCATGAAATGGGGTTTGCCCGGCGTGTGGCGGACCGGGTCATTTTCATGGATCGGGGCGAGATCGTCGAGCAGGCGGCCCCGGATGCTTTCTTTGATACGCCGCAGAATCCGCGTACGCAGCAGTTCCTGCAGCAGATTCTGCATTGATGCATGGCCATGCCGTGGCGGTGGACCGTATGCAGCATTTTATGAATGGAGGGGTGGCAGCATGGAAAACGATGTGAGCATGAAGGAGAAGAACCGGGTCAATTCGGTCGCCAAGGCATTCTGTGTGCTGCAGGCCTTCACGCCGGCCGAGCCCGAACTGACCATCTCGGAGGTTGCGGTGCGTGCCGGGCAGGACCGTGGCACGGCGTTTCGCCTGCTGCATACCCTGGTTGAACTGGGCTACGTCGTGGCCGTCAGCGGCACCCGGCGCTTTCGCCTGGGCTTGAAATGCCTGGAGCTTGGCTTCAATGTGCTGGCCTCCCAGGGCTTGCGCAAGTGGGCCGCACCGCTGCTGGGGGATCTGGTGCCGCGTCTGGCGGATGCCGGTTCGCTGGGAGTGCACGAGCAGGGCGAGGTCGTGTACCTGGAGCGCGTCAATATCAACCTGGCACGGCACGGGCTGGATCGCCGGCCCGGCAGCCGTACCGGGGCCTATGCCTCGGCCCTGGGGCAGGCCATCCTGGCCTATCTGCCCAGGGAGCAGCAGCATGCCGCCCTGAATGCCGTTGAGCGCATCAAGCTGTCGGAGCGCACGCTGGTTGACATGGATGCATTGCTGGCCAGGCTGGACCTGGTCCGCGAGCAGGGCTATGCCGCTTCCGATGGCGAGAATGCCTATGGCTTGCGGACGCTGGCCGTGCCCATACTCGATTCCCGGGGGCAACCCGTTGCCGGGGTCAGCCTGACGATCGATGCCAACCGGATGTCGATGGCCGACTTCATGCAGGCGGCCCTGCCCGAACTGCTGAACACGGCGCAGTCATTGTCGCAGGCTCACCTGCACACGGCAGGGTGAGTTTGCGAGCACCTGTATTGATCATCGCTGCGGCACCCTTGTCGCAGCACATGGAACTCATGAAGTATTTTCAACAAGGACTTTTCAGATATGGAATTGCGTACCAACCGATTCAAGCATGACCTGGGACGCCGGCAGCAGCTCGGCATGTTTTCCACCCTGGGCGGTGCCCTGCTGACGGAACTGCTGGGAGACTGCGGCTTCGACTGGATATTGATCGATACAGAGCATTCGCCCAATGAACTGAACGACGTGGTGCATCAGTTGCAGGCACTGGCCGATCGCAATGTCAGCCCCATCGTGCGTCCCGCCTGGCTGGACATGGTGCTGACCAAGCGGCTGCTGGATGCCGGTGCGCAGACGCTGCTTTTTCCGTATATACAGAATGCCGAGCAGGCGGCCCAGGCGGTCAGTTTCACACGCTATCCGCCCTACGGCGTACGCGGCGTGTCGGGTAGTTCGCGCGCGGCAGGCTATGGCATGATCCCCGGCTATTTCTCGAAGATAGAGCAAGAGCTGGCCGTGCTGGTGCAGATCGAAACCATCGATGCCTTGCAACAGCTGGAGGCAATCGCCGCGGTCGAGGGGGTGGATGGCGTGTTCATCGGTCCGGCCGATCTGGCCGCGTCGATGGGGCACCTGGGCAATATCATGCATTCGGAAGTGCAGCAGGCCCTCGATGACGGTTTTGCGCGGCTGAAGGCGCTGGGCAAGCCGTCCGGTTACCTGACCACCAACGAGGAAGATGCCACGCGCCGCCTTGCGCAGGGGGTTTCCTTCGTCGGGGTGGGCACCGATACATCCATCATTTCGCGCGCGGCCACTGCATTGACCGCGCGCATGCGTGCCTGATCGGCATGTTTTTTCGGCATCCTATGAAGGACAGGTGAGACATGAGTGCGGAACAGCGTTATCCCGTATTGCAGTTGTGGGTGGATGGGCAGTGGATCGATGCGAAGGAGCGCCCGGCAGGCCGTGACGTCGTGAACCCGGCGACCGGTGTCGTGCTGGGGCGATTGCCGTATGCAACGCCGGCGGACCTGGCGGCAGCCCTGCAGGGGGCCGAGCGGGCACTGGGGACATGGCGGCGGGTGCCTGCCTATGAGCGTGCCGTGTTGATACGCAAGGCTGCCTGGCTGTTGCGCGAGCGCGTCGAGTACATTGCCACCGCGCTGTCGCTGGAGCAGGGCAAGCCCTTGTCCGAGGCGCGCGCCGAGATTCTGACGGCCGCCGATATTTTCGAGTGGAATGCCGATGAAGGTCGGCGTGCCTATGGCCGGGTCGTACCGGCACGTACGGCCGGGCAGCAGAATACGGTGGTCAAGGAGCCGATCGGGGTGGTGGCGGCATTTGCGCCCTGGAATTTCCCGGCTGCCACGGCGGCCCGCAAGATTTCAGCCTCCCTGGCAGCAGGTTGCAGTTGCATCATCAAGCCAGCCGAGGAAACCCCGGCGACGGCGCTGGAGCTGGCGCGGGCCTTGGCGGATGCCGGTCTGCCGGATGGCGTGCTGAACGTCGTGTTCGGCGTGCCGCATGAGGTCTCGGAAGGCTTGCTGGCCTCGCCGGTGGTGCGCAAGGTCTCGTTCACCGGTTCCACGGCAGTTGGCCTGCGTCTGATGGAGATGGCGGCACGCGATGCCAAGCGCTGCACGATGGAGCTGGGTGGTCATGCGCCCGTCATCGTGTGCGACGATGTTGACCCGCAGTGGGCGGCAGAGCAGGCCGCCGCCGCCAAGTTCCGAAATTCGGGGCAGGTCTGCGTGGCACCGACGCGCTTTTTCGTACAAGACGGCATTTTCGAGGCGTTCCTGGCGGCCTTCGTCAAGGCAGCCGAGGCGCTCAGGGTGGGCAACGGGCTGGATGCGGCAACGCAGATGGGGCCGCTGTCCAATCCGCGCCGTTTGCAGGCCATGGCTGAACTGACGGGCGATGCGGTTGACAAGGGCGCACGGCTGCATACGGGGGGAGGGCAGGTGGGCGATGCCGGCTTCTTCTGGGCACCGACCGTGCTCAGCCACGTGCCGGATCATGCCCGCATGATGAACGAAGAGCCTTTCGGGCCACTGGCCATCATCAATCCGTTCACCGATCTCGATCAGGCCTTTGCGGCAGCCAACCGATTGCCGTACGGGTTGGCGGCGTATGCGCATACGCACGATGCCCGCCGGGTGCAACAGATTTCCGAGCATGTGCGCTCTGGTGCCATCGGCATCAATACCTATGCCATTACCCAGACGGAGGTGCCGTTCGGTGGTGTGCTGCACAGTGGTGATGGCAAGGAAGGGGGCATCGAAGGCCTGGATGGCTACCTGGCCACCAAGGTGATCATGCACCTGCCCTGATCTACAGCCAGACCGAGGCCGGCGTGTCGATCAGGCCGGCCAGCTTGGTCAGCACAAAGCGCATCTGGTCGCGAGTGCCGGCCATCAGCGAGATGCGCACATGCTGTCGGCCTTCGCCATCGCGGTTGGCCGAAAAGGCGTCACCACCCGGCACCAGCAACTGATGACCGCGTGCCAGGACGGCGAAATGCTCGCCGCTGGGCCAGCGAGCGGGCAGGCGCAGCCAGATATGGAAGGCCGTGGGCTGGGCGCGGTATTCGTACTGCCCGAGCAGTTCGCGCGCCATCTCTTGGCGGGCGATGGCTTCCTGTTTTTGCAGGGCCGCCATGTCGGTGGCCTGGCCTGCATTGATGAGCGAGGTGGCCATCTGCGCTGCCAGTGGTGACACCATCCAGATGCTGGTGCGCACGCTCGAGGTGATGCGTGGCAACCATTCTGGCGGGCAATGCAGGTAGCCCAGGCGAATGGTGGAAGAAACCGATTTCGACAGGCTGGTCAGGTAGACCGTGCGTTCAGGGGCGAAGGTTGCCAGCGGCGCGACGGGGTCGGGCGCGAGAAATCCATACAGATCGTCATCCAGCAGGAGCAGGTCGTGCTCGCGTGCCAGCTGTGCGATTGCCTGTCGGCGGGCCGCAGGCATGATGGCTGTGGTGGGATTCTGGAGCGTGGCGATACAGATCACCATGGCCGGTTTTTCCTGCGCGCATTGTTGCGCAAGTTGCGCTGGCAGCATGCCGTCGGCATCCATGGCAATACCCTGCAGGCGTCGTCCCAGGCTCAGGACAACCGAGGCGATGCCGGGATAGCAGAGCGACTCACAGCAGATCAGGTCACCGGGACGGGTCAGTGCATGCACGGCGACCCACAAGCCATGCTGGGCACCTGCGGTCAGGACGACCTGGCTGGCGTCTGCATCCAGGCCGCCATGGCGCATCCACGCAGCGCCGGCCTGGCGGTGCAGCAACAAGCCTCCGTCAGGGGTGTAGTCCAGCATTTCGGACAGGCTGCCCGAGTGTGCCAGCTCTTTCAGG
>NZ_JBEFDG010000036.1:0-3477 GCF_040137905.1 Corticimicrobacter sp. | reverse complement strand
GCGAGATCTCTGCGGCGACGCAGGAGCAGTCGAGCGGTATTGAGCAGGTGAACCGTGCGGTGGCGCAGATGGATGAGGTGACGCAGCAGAATGCGGCACTGGTGGAAGAGGCGGCAGCGGCTGCAGGCTCGCTGGAGTCGCAGGCGCAGCAGTTGCGCCAGGCGGTATCGGTGTTTCGGATCAGCTCACAGGAAGTCATTGAAATGCCGGCGCATGCCGTGGCACGTTCGTCGGCACCTACCCGCAAGCCGGTACAGGCTGCTCCGGCAGCGATGCCAAAACCAGCCTCCAGGAAAAAGGCACCGGGCGCAGCGCTGCCCAAACCTGCTGCCTCGCAGGGTGCAGCCACATCTGCTGCGCCTCGTGCCGCTGCGCCAGACCGTGAAGAGTCCGACCATAATGAGCCACTGTTGCGGCCCAACCTGGGCAAAAGCGGTTCGGCCGGAAAGGGTCGGACAGGCGCAACGGGTCATACACAGAAAGCCGACAGGGATGATGACTGGGAGACATTCTGACATGCCGTAGGCGATAAAAATGGTTCCAGCCTGCCGCACGAGTGGGCGGAACCGTCAGCAAGGGGAAACAGATGGACTATGCTCTGGAAGGGCGGCGGTCGCCTTCGACCCACGCCGTATTGGATGTAGAGCCGGCTGAAAAGAAAAAAAGCCGTTTTTGGGCAAGACGCAGGCAGCAGTCCCCCTGGCGTCTGCGTGACCTGAAGATCGGTACGCTGATGCTTTTCCTGTTCGGTGCATTCATGCTGCTGTTGATCGGCATCGGGACCATCAGCGTCGTGTTCCTGGCTCAGAACAACCAGGTCTTCCAGGAAATGAGCGGCGCACGTCGGCAGGTCAACCTGATTCATAGCCTTGGTGCCGATACGGCTGCAGCCCGCCTGGGTCTGATGACGACAGCCCGGTCTTTGCAGGAGGCCGAAGAGTTTCGACTGAAATCCATGCGGGAGCGGGCGCAGACAGAGCTCCAGTCCGTCGAGGCTTTGCTGGTCAAGATCGACCGTGATTTCCAGGATTTTCGTACTCTGATCGGGGATGACGGTACTGAGCAGCCTGTCATGCTTAATTTGATCCGGACCTATCGTGCCTACATCGATGATGCAGTGCAGCCCATGCTGGATGCACTGCGCGACGGCAACCACTATATTTTCTATATGGTGAATACCGAATACGGCACGCCGCGTGCTGCTGCATTCGCCCAGGCGTTGCAGCAACTGGTTGACCAGCAGGAGCAGGCGCAGCACCTGGCCGAACAGGATGCGGCAGGCCTTTTTCGGCTCGGCAGCATGGCTGTGGGCACGGCCATCCTGCTGGGTATGCTGTTTATGCTGCTGGTGCGGTTTGTTTTTGGTCGCCTGATCCTGCAGCCGCTGCGGCAGGCCGGCGAACAGTTCCAACGCATGGCGATGGGCGACCTGACCGCCCGCGCAATGTTCGATTCGCGCAATGAAATTGGTCAGTTGTACGCCGCTGTCCGACAGATGCAGGATGGTCTGATCCGTACCGTAGCCCAGGTCAGGCAAGGTGTGGAAGAAATCAGCGTCGGTGCCCGCCAGATCGCGCAGGGCAATAATGATCTCAGCAGTCGGACCGAGCATCAGGCCAGTGCTCTGGGCAAGACGGCTGCCAGCATGTCAGAGCTGGCCGGTACGGTACTGCAGAATGCCGGTAATGCCCGCCAGGCAGATCTACTGGCGACCCGCAGTATGGATGTGGCACAGCGTGGCGGCCAGGTTGTGGCTACTGTGGTGGATACCATGCAGGCGATTGCCGGCAGTTCGCGCAAGATTACCGAGATCGTCAATGTCATCGACAGCATTGCCTTTCAGACCAACATTCTGGCGCTCAATGCCGCCGTGGAGGCGGCGCGTGCTGGTGAACAGGGCAAGGGATTTGCGGTGGTGGCTGGCGAGGTTCGTACGCTGGCGCAGCGTAGTGCGCAAGCTGCGCGTGAAATCAAGGTATTGATCGAGGATTCCGTGGACAAGGTCGACACGGGCTCGACACAGGTGGGACACGCGGGCGATACCATGCGGGAAATCGTGGATGCCGTACAGCGCGTGACCGACATCATGGTTGAAATCTCTGCCGCTACGCAGGAGCAATCCTCCGGAATAGAGGCCGTCAACGCTGCGGTTTCGCGCATGGATGAAATGACGCAGCAGAATGCGGCACTGGTGGAAGAAGCGGCGGCGGCAGCCACATCGGTTGAGCAGCAGGCGCAGGATTTGAGCCGGGCGGTATCGGTATTCAGATTGGCTTGATATGGCAGACCGGCAGAAAGGCATTATTCAGTCGATTTAATTGATTATTGCGCTGAATGCCATGTTTTATGACCTGCTTGTATGGTTCAGTCAAAAAAATAACGGCGTTATTGAAAGATTGCCGCAATCGACGCAGCGATATAGTGTCTGGATATCGATTGCACAGTTGGAGTCAACATGTTGAGCAAACTGAAGGTACGCACGATTTTCCTGTGCATTCTGGCCATCTTCACTCTGGCCCTGGTCGTGTCCAGCGGGATCGGCTGGAAGAATGCCTATTCCGGCTATCGTTCCGTGGACCGCATCCATGACATGACCACCGAACAGGTTCGCAACGTCTATGGTGCCTGGGTGGCCTTGCTGCGCGCTCGCGTGGGCCTGGCCACGGCCTATACCGAATTGCAGGAAGGCGAAACAGGCAAGATCGGCGAGCGTGTGGACGGCGCGCGCAAGCGTCTGGAGCAGGCAACGGCGGCCATCCAGACCTACCAGGCGACGGTAGCGTCCGATGCCGAGCGGACACAGGCCCAGGGCCTGGTCACGGCGCTGGGCCACTACACGGCGGCCATTGAAAAGGTCGGTCAGGCGTTGCAGCAGCAGGATGCACAGGCGTATCTTCAGGCCAATGCCGCTTCGCGCGAAGCGAACCAGACGTTTGATCGGCTCTTGAACGAAAACCTGGACAGCATCGGCGTACAGATGCAGGCACTTGAGGATGATTCAGCCGAAGGCTATGACACGGCGCGGGCTGTCACGATAGGTCTTTTCGTGCTGGCGGTGATTATGTTCCTGGCCGCCTGGCGATTTATCGAGCGGACCGTGCTGGGGCCGCTGCGGCAGGCAGGCCAATTGTTCGAATACATGGGGCAGGGCGACCTGACGCACCGGATTGACGTGGCGTCACGCAATGAGATTGGTCAGTTGTTTGTGTCGCTGCGCAAGATGCAGGAGAGCCTGACGCGGGTGATAGCGCAGGTACGCCAGGGTGTTGACGAGATCAACACGGGGGCGACGGAGATTGCGCAGGGCAATACGGATCTGAGCAGTCGTACGGAGCAGCAGGCGGCGTCGCTGGAAGAGACGGCGGCGAGCATGGAAGAGCTGTCGGGCACGGTCAAGCAGAATGCGGACAATGCGAGACAGGCGGATCAACTGGCGGGCAACAGCATGGGTGTTGCGCGTCGTGGCGGCGAGGTGGT
>NZ_JBEFDG010000035.1:0-3218 GCF_040137905.1 Corticimicrobacter sp. | reverse complement strand
GCGAGATCTCTGCGGCGACGCAGGAGCAGTCGAGCGGTATTGAGCAGGTGAACCGTGCGGTGGCGCAGATGGATGAGGTGACGCAGCAGAATGCGGCGCTGGTGGAAGAGGCTGCTGCTGCAGCAGGTTCGCTGGAGTCGCAGGCGCAGCAGTTGCGCCAGGCGGTGTCGGTGTTCCGGATCAGCTCACAGGAAGTCATTGAAATGCCGGCGCATGATAGGTTGCGACGAGCCTGACCTGCGGTAAATGCAGGAGAATATGAAAACCGAGGCTTGGTCATTATTATTTATTTCACCAAGGTAGCCATCAACCGGCATGAGGTTGCATTGATGTGAAACATTGGGAAATCAAATGGATTATTCAAGACTTTCTGTGTTGCATATTCCACAAGATTTCCAGGGTAATATAAACAATGTAAGTAATATGGTTTTTATTGGATAATTGAAAGGATTATCTCCGGATTAATATCGTTCAGCCGTGCTGCTTGGATGCACGGGTGAGGCCGGGTTCCATGCCGTTGAGCGGATCTCTGGGCCTTGGTGTCATCTTGATGTATCAAGGAATGAACGATGTTAAAAAATATGATGGTGCGTACCGGCATGATGCTGGTGCTGGGTTTGCTGTTTGCCACGATTCTGCTGGCAATCGGTTTTGCCTGGAGAGGGGCGGGACAGGCCAATAATGGTTTTGAATCGCTTTACAACATGGCGGTCAAGCGTGCCGATCCGCTGCACGCAGTACGTGAAGGGCTGCTTGAGAATCGTCTCAGGATGGCGCTGGGGCATCGAGACTACCTGCGTGGTGAAATCGACAAGGCACGCGCCAATGTCAAATTGGCCGAAGCGGTGCTGGATCAGGTCGAAAGTACGTTCCGGCAGTTTCATGCGGAACCCAAGATTGGTGATGGGCAACGCCTGTCCAATGAAATAAACCAAAACCTGACTGCCTACATTCCGATCTTGCGCCGTGCTGCCCAGGGGTTCATGAATGGCAGTGACAGTGAATATGGCTCGCCAGCGATGCTGGCTGAGCGCAATATGCTGATCGACAGGATGGAGATTCTGTTTACTGATTATTATTCCCTGACGCATCGGATTTATGGGTCGATGATGGCAGAAGCTGCACAGCAAAAAACATTTGCGGATATCGGCGCTGTTGTGTTGCTGATCCTGGCGGGGGGATTGATGCTGGGAGGTTGGCTTTATATTGCCCGCATCGTGTTGAGACCGCTGGAACAGGCGGGACAGGAATTGGGGCTGGTGGCTGCCGGCGACCTGACACATCGGGTCGAGGTCGGCGCGCGCAATGAGATCGGCAACTTGTTTACTGCGATCCGGCGCATGCAGGAAAGCCTGTCACAGGTTGTGTCGCAGGTTCGGCAGGGTGTGGATGAAATCAATACCGGCTCGACGGAAATCGCCCAGGGCAATACGGATCTGAGCAGTCGCACCGAGGAGCAGGCCGCTTCTCTGGAAGAAACCGCTGCCAGCATGGAGCAGCTTGCCAGCACAGTGAAGCAGAATGCTGACAATGCCCGCCAGGCCGATCAACTGGCCGGTAACAGCATGGGAGTGGCACAGCGGGGTGGCCAGGTCGTTGCGGAAGTGGTCACGACCATGCATGCCATTTCCGGCAGTTCGCACAAGATCGCCGAGATCGTCAGCGTCATTGACGGGATTGCATTCCAGACGAATATTCTGGCCTTGAATGCGGCCGTGGAGGCTGCACGGGCCGGAGAGCAAGGCAAGGGATTCGCTGTGGTGGCAGGCGAGGTTCGTACGCTGGCACAGCGCAGTGCCCAGGCTGCGCGAGAAATCAAATCCCTGATCGAGGATTCCGTGAGCAAGGTCGAAGCGGGATCGCGCCAGGTTGAGGTGGCTGGTGAAACCATGAAGGAAATCGTCGATTCCGTGCAGCGCGTGACGGATATCATGGGCGAAATTTCTGCGGCATCCCAGGAGCAGTCGAGCGGTATCGAACAGGTGAACCGGGCCGTGGCACAGATGGACGAGGTGACGCAGCAGAATGCCGCACTGGTGGAGGAGGCCGCTGCGGCGGCAGGGTCGCTGGAATCACAGGCGCAGCAGTTGAGGCAGGCCGTATCGGTGTTCAAGATCAGTTCGAGAGAGGTGATCGAGATGCCGGCAAGCAAGGAAATTGCCTGACCCCAGCACCGATCCACGGATCTGATCAAATGAAATAGTCCGAAACAATCGTCTTGTTCGGAAATTTAAAACGGTCCGCTGCGTTACACCATAGGCAAGCAGTCTTGATAAAGGTCAAGACTGCTTTTTTTGTGTGCAAAGCGGTGAACGCTTTCCTGGCATGCGGTGGATTGAAAAATGAGAATAAACCTGCCCGTCACTGACCAAGAGTTCAGGTTGGAGGAGACGGATTACCTGATTTCACGTACGGATCTCGCCGGTCGGATCGTGTATGCCAATCATGCATTCGTCAGGGCCAGTGGCTACGCACTCGAAGAGTTGCTGGGAGCGCCCCATAATCTGGTCCGTCATCCTGACATGCCTGCGGGTGCGTTTGCTGACCTCTGGCGGACACTCAAAGCTGGCCAGACCTGGTTGGGCGTGGTCAAGAATCGGCGCAAGAATGGTGATTTCTACTGGGTGCTGGCCAATGCCTCACCGATTTTTCGCGGTACCGAAGTGGTGGGTTATTCGTCGGTTCGTACACGGCCCAGTCCGATGCAGATCGACGCTGCTGCCTGGTATTACGCACAGTGGCGTCAGGGGCAACAGGCGGGGGCGACTGTGGTTCGGGGGCGTGTCGTGCCGGTCGGATGGCGCAAGGGGGTGCAGACACTGGTACATGGGCTCATGCCTCGCACGGCCTTGCAGCGCATGTTGCAGGCCTGTGTGCTGGGTGTACTGGCCTTGGGGGGCATGGGATGGACACTTTATGCTGCCAGGGTCAATGCGGATTGGCTGGCGCAGCTCGAGCCTGCCTGGATTGCCGGTTTGACCATTGCAGGCACGCTGGGCTTGGCGGGGTACGCCGGTATGGCATTCTTGCGGTTGCGCCGCTCTTTGCAGCAATCAATGCAAAGTGCCTACCAACTGGCAGCTGGCAATTTGACCAGTCGCCTGGATTTCGATGATGACGATGAACTGGGCCGCCTGCGCTTTGCCCTTGAGGTCACGCGCTGCAGCATGATCAGTGTGGCCCGGGATATGGGGCGCACGCTCGGCGGAACACAGCAG
>NZ_JBEFDG010000034.1:0-11387 GCF_040137905.1 Corticimicrobacter sp. | reverse complement strand
ATAGTAGTGGTAATTCGAGAATGCGATCAGCGCTTCATCCCGGCTGCGATAGTGCCAGCTCAGCAAGTGGGTGGGGATGCCGGCAGCTCCAGCCTCGTCGAGGATTGATGGCATGTCTTTCTCGAATTCTGCCACTTCTTCCTGACCTGATTCTCCCTCATCACTGCGGCCAAAGAAATGGGTGGGCGGAAGTTGCTTGGGGTCCCCGACGATAATAGCCTGGCGGCCCCGCGCAATTGCGCCAATCGCATCCCAGGTCGAGATCTGAGATGCCTCATCAAAAATGACCAGATCGAACTGTGCTTGTCCCGGAGGCAGATATTGGGCTACAGACAACGGCGACATCAGTACACAAGGTGCCAGTTTCGTAAAGGTTGTCGGCATGTCTGCGATGAGACTGCGGATGGCTGCTGTGGGGCGCTGCAGTCCAAGCTGGTGGCGCAGCAGCCCTAATTCTGAGCGACGTGGCACACTGTCTCTGGTGGGCAATTCATTACCGAGACGGCGTAGCACTTCTCCCGAAACCAGTTCGGTCATGGTCTGATCCAGTGAGCGAAACTGTTTGATCAATGCATCGTGTTCCCAGTGAGCGAAGCTGCGCAAGGCAGGGGAGGCATCCATGGCTGGCTTCAGCCACCAGCTCATGTAGGCGCTTTCGAAGGCCAAACCTGTATCTGGGAGGGGAATGCCTGCTTCGAGTGACTCGACAAGTGGAGCTAGTCCAACAGCCTGGGCCTGTCGTTTTGAGGATTGCCATTTCAACCAGTCCGAGAGGCGTTCGCTGTATGAGGGCAATGCGGCCAGTCGCGCTTCCAGTGTCGGTTCTTCGTCGATGGACTGCCCACTGGCAGAGGCAAAGGACACTTGTTCCTTGTTGAAATTTTCCTGGGCGAGCTTTAATCGTTCCAGCAACGGTTTGAAGGAACCACCATTTTTCAGCAGCAGTTGAGGGCGCAGTTCTGTCAGTTTCGACCTGGAAATACCGGCGTTAATCAGTGTCGATTCAACCTGTAGATAGGCTTCGGCTTGATCCAGCAATAATTTGAGCGCTGCCGGATCAGATGCTTCTCCGGCAAACAATGACAGTTCGGTAAACGGTGATGAGTCAAGGGATGTGCGTGCTGTGACCAAGCGGCGCAAGGCAGTTAGATCGGTAGCGGGATTGGCTGAGCCACCACTTGCATAGGTCTGCAGGAGTTTGCGTACCTTGCCTTGGGCCAGTGTGCTGAGTGGCCAGAATTTTGTCTGGGCTTCTCGCCATTGAAGATCGAGTGTTTCCAGTGGGATTGATGCCAGTGACTGATCTTCGTATTGGGCAGACAATGCCTGTCGAGCCGTGCTGCACTCTGCCAGAATGTGTGCCAGAGTGGGTAGGACTGAGCGCAGTTCTGCCAGATTTTGCAGGGCAACTGGATCAATGGCCGGCTGTTCCAGGAGAGGGGTGGGCAGTGAGTCGAGAGTGATACGTATCTCACTGTTGCGATAGTCGCAGCCGAGCAAGTCGGCAATGGCCTCGCGAGCTGTTTCTAGCTCTCGTAATGCGCTTTTCAATCTTTGTGCAGCATTGAGAAGTGTATCCTGCCAGCTGTAGGACCATTCACCGGAGGGGACCAGGGATAAAGCGCCATCAAGGAGTAGGTCGGCAATGATGGTATGTCGCTGGCCCAGTTCGATTGCCAGGTTGCGCAGCCGCCGCCAGCTTTCCTCGTCATGGCAGTCTTTGTTGTCAAACTGCAGCGTAAACGGTACGTGGCTGCCAACGGCCCGGCCTATAGCTTGATAGATGCTGAAGCCCTGTGTTCCGGGTAGATGCAATTGTGTGACATAGTCATTGAGTTGATCCCGCGTCATACGCAACTCGTCAGTTACCCGGACCCAGTTATCCTGTGCCTGACTGGTGGCGCGTTCCCAGGAGCGCCCCAGTTGCTGAAATACGACTTTGCGATCAGCTTTGTTGGAGTGCAACTCCAGAACAGCACTGCCCAATCCTTGTCGTTCCAGACGGCGCTGTACAACGTCCAGTGCTGCTGCCTTTTCCGCAACGAAAAGAATGGTGCGTCCCCGGCCCAACTGGTCAGCAATGATGTTTGTGATGGTTTGGCTTTTGCCTGTTCCGGGAGGGCCGACCAGCACGAAATCACGCCCAGTCGCCGCTGCCGCCACGGCAGCCAGCTGTGAACTGTCGGCGGGTAGGGGGGCTAGTATGTCTGCGGGCACATGGTTTCGATCCATGTCTCGTGGATGCGGCATAGGCGTATGAGCACCTGCGAAAGGCTCTGATGGGCTGTCGACCAGATGTCTGACCAATGGGCTTTCACGCAGGCTATCGGTTCTGTCTACGAGATCCTTCCACATCAGGTATTTTGCAAAGGAGAAGGTGGAGAGTGCGCATTCTTCCAGGACCTCGAAACCGCTTACATCACGAACCCTGCGGCGCATCAGTTCAAAAATTCGTGGAATATCCAGGCCATTTTCATCATGCGGCAAATCGCCTTCGAGTTCAGGAATACGCAGATCGAAGTCACGTTTCAGAAACTCAAGCAAGGTTGCATTGATCCTGACTTCATCTTCCAGTTGCGTCAGGCGGAACTCGGATTGTGCAGAACGTCGTTCGAGTTTGACCGGAATCAGTAGCAAAGGTGCTCGATAGTGGCGCTCGTCGTCTTCCGGGCGTTTCCAGCGTAGAAATCCTGCGACCAGGAATAGTGTATTAGTGCCGCCTTCCTGAATGTCACTGCGTGCTTTTCGATAGAGCTCAGTCAACCGGTTACTCATGTCATGAGCGCTCAGGGGAATGGCAATCTGGATTTTGTCCAGCGCATCGCGTGCCAGGCTTGCTTCTATTTCGCGTGTTTGTTCTGCTGATAAGTCACGACCAGCTACGGCATTCTCATCTTTCAGGGGGAGCAGGCGGTAGGTTTTTCCACTTGCCAAACCGTCCTCCAGCGTTGCGACTGTAGGGCAGAGCAAGGGTATGGAAAGCTTGGTGTCCTTGAAATTCAGCAACTTGTTTGCAAGGGAAAGATCCAGCAGTTTGCGTTGCCAGCGTTCTATTCTGCCTAGTGCTGTGGAGGGGGCTTCGTCTATGGCTTCTCCGGGCAGGAGGCCGAAGTTCAGAGGTTTTGGTAGATCGGCAGGTGCTCGTGTTTCGGATTCGTTTTGGTTGCTTTCTGGTGTTTGATGGCTGGCAAGAGGGCGGATCCGTGCCGCACGTGCGCGGTTAATGTCGATAGCCAATTCAAATTCGGTTTCTCGGGATTCGGATAAGCCTTCGTTGCCTGCGGCCACTGCTTGCTCAAAACCGACGCTGGGTCGTTTGGTCAGTAGTGTGGATTCCAGTGCAACGAATTCGCGCGAGACAACTGCTTTGCGGACAGTAATGACATCGGGTTCAAGGAGTTTTCCGAAGTCATGCTTGATCAGCCATACACCGACCCAGGCATGTCCCTTGGCAAACAGGATTGCTGTATGTAGCCCTGCTGCCTCGAATGCTGCAGCGAGCAGCAAGGCGCTGTCCAGGCAGGTCGCCAGTCCTTCAGATACGATACGCTCTGGATCCCGGATTTTTTGGCCTTCACGTTCGAAGGATGCCGGAGGGACTGCATAGGTCAGGCCTAACCCGGTCGCGGCAGACCAGATGGCACCAGCGATCATCCAGGTGCGTTGTGGATCATTGGATTGATAGCCGTCCATGGAGCCTGAATATCCTGCTGCTTCCAGCAGACGCGAGGCATCTTTCAGCAATCGGGCAACTTGAGGCTGGTTGGGAGATACGAAGGCGGCCAGGATGTTTTCCATCTCACTCAGGCCTCCCCATTCATCACGGGCTAACAGCTCGATACGGCATTGCTTCTGTGCGGTGATTTCATCGCCGATTTTCAGGGTGAATTCAAGTTGCCCGATTTCCGCTTCGTTCAATCCGCCGAGGATGGCGGTGTCCAGTGGTGTGTCCAGATCGCCCAGCACGATGCTTGAGTGCGCAGAAATATGATCAACATACCAATTTTTTTCACGCAGAACTGTGGGAGTGGCGCGCAGATTGAGAGCAACATTCTTTGCGGGTGCATCGCCTGTGTTTTCGATAATCAATGTGCGCAGGATAGAAACGCTATTTTGAGCTGATGCAAAATTGATTTTCGTACGGATGCTTATTTTTAAAACAAGGAGGGCATTTTTTTCGAGATGATCGGAGTGCTCAAGCGAGTCCGAAGCGGTGATGTCTTGCATAATTAGAAGGTGGGGCTGTGGTGCGGATTGGGGGGAGAGTAATCTAATGTAACCGGTTTTTTAAATGATGTCAGAAACTGGTATGCTGCCCGAGGCGTTTCGATTTGAAACGACCGTCAGACTGCTCCACGCAACTCAAGTCTGCCCGGCTGCACCATGCAGAGCCGGGCTCCGTCGTGTCGTTCCTTCGAGTGCCTCATGCATGAAGCCATCCCGTCGGGTGGCGTGCCCGTGAGCCTATGAGTTTTCTCCAGAGTCTTTTACTGCTTTTGCTGTTGATCGGCGCGAGTGCCTTTGTCTCGCTGGCCGAAATATCCATGGCGGCATCGCGACGCCTGCGCCTGCAGCGCATGGTCGACGAAGGCGATGAACGTGCCCGCATCGTGCTCCAGACGCAGGAGCAGCCTGCACATTATTTCACCGTGGTGCAGATCGGCACCAACGCACTGGCCATCCTGGGCGGGATCGTCGGTGAGTCCGTGTTCAGTCCGTACATCAATGCCTTGCTGGCGTTCTGGCTGGAACCGGCCTGGAGTGAGCCGCTGGCCTTCCTGATTTCCTTTTTCCTGATCACCTCGCTGTTCATCCTGCTGACCGATCTGGTGCCGCGCCAGTTGGGCATGCTGCTGCCGGAGCAGGTGGCACTGCGGGTCATTCGCCCCATGCATGGCTTGATCTTCCTGCTGCGGCCATTGGTGCTGTTCTATTCGTGGCTGATGCAGCGTACCTTGCAGCTCCTGGGGGCACCTGCGCAGCGCGAGGAGAGGGTCACGTCGGCAGACATCCTGGCCCTGACCGAAGCGGGCACGCGCTCGGGCGCGCTGGCGGCCGGTGAGCAGCAGGTGATCGAGAATGTCTTTGAACTGACGACGCGCATGGTGCCCAGCGCCATGACCCAGCGCGATCGCATCGCCTATTTCCTGGTCGATGATCCGGACGAGGTGATCCGCGCCCGGATCTCGGCCGAGCCCTACTCGACTTACCCGGTCTGCCGTGGCGATATCGATCATGTGGTCGGCTACGTGGATGCCAAGGATCTGTTCCAACGTGTGCTCAATAATCAGCCGCTCAGACTGGATGACGATACGCTCTTGCGCAAGGTGCTGCTGGTGCCGGACCGGCTGACGCTGGCCGAAGTGCTGGAGCAGTTCCGGCAGGTGGGCGAGGACTTCGCGATGATCGTCAACGAGTACAGCCTGATCGTGGGGCTGGTCACGCTCAATGACGTGATGAGCACGGTGATGGGCGATCTCGTCTCGCCCTGGGATGAAGAGCAGATCGTCCGGCGCGATGCCGATTCCTGGCTGATCGATGGCGTGACGCCGATCCAGGATGTGCAGCGCGTGCTGGACATCGATGTGCTGCCCGAGGCAGATGAGTACGAGACGCTGGCCGGTTTCCTGATGGTGATGCTGCGGCGCGTGCCGCGCCGCACCGATACCGTGACCTGGGGTGGTTATCGCTTCGAGGTCATGGACGTGGACAGCTTCCGGATCGACCAGGTGATGGTGACGCGGCTGCGCGAGTGAGTCCTCGTCGATGGCCCGATCCGGACGGTGCCGGGCTTGACCACCGCGCAATAAAAATCAACGCACCCTGGATTCAGCGTACCAGGCCCTGCAGTGCCAGCCTGATTTGACTGTTGGTGCCTTGCCTTGGCGGCATGTATAGGTTCTGCACGCAATCAGGTCATTGCGTGTGCTGGCGTAATGGACCAGTTGTTGCTGGGGGTGACATGTTCGGCTTGCCACAGATCGTAGGCTATCTGGCCACGTAACCAGACTTCTGCGCTGGGCCCACCGCCACTGGGGGTGCGCAGCCAGATTTCCAGGCGACGGGCAAGATCGACAGAGATTGCTGCGTGGCCGTTCAGGACACGAGAAAGTGCAACGCGGCTCACACCGAGTTGCCGCGCAGCGTCGGTGACGGAGAGGCCTAGTGCGGGCAGGATATCTTCACGCAGCGTTTCGCCTGGGTGGGGCGGGTTGTACATACGCATGATGTGTTCCTAGTGGTAATCCTGATAGTCGACCAGTATGGCTTGTACCTTCAAAGCAAAAGGTCATGCGCCAGTTGCCGCTGACTGTAACGGACCAGTGTTTATCAAGCGGTTGGCCTTTGGGATTGTAGCCGTGCAGGGCATGCAGTCTCCAGCCAGGTATCTCCATATCTGCGGTGCGGCAGCATCATTGAGGTGTCTGAGCTGCCGAGCCAGCTTGGCCGCGTGTGTGGTTTGAATACCGGCTTTTGATCCCGTTTCGAAGAACAGTAGCAAACCTTTATGCCGGAAGCTTTTGATCATGTTTGATTGTATCGTCTGGCTATACGAGGCACAATCTAACATTGCAGCAATTTGGACAATATCCGTAATGTCTGCAGTTAGCGCACCAGGCCCTGCAGTGCCAGCCTGATGCCGGCGGCCACGTCGATATCGGCGGGCAATTTCTTGAGGGCTGCCTGCGACTCCTTGTCAGAGTAGCCCAGTGCCAGCAGGGCATTGAGGATGTCGGACTGGCTGCCTGCCGGAACGGCCTGGGGGGTATTGCCCAGGTCTGCGCCGAGCTTGCCGCGCAGCTCGAGCAGCAGGCGCTCGGCGGTTTTCTTGCCGATGCCCGGTACGCGGGTCAGGCGGGCGCTTTCCTGCTGGGTGATGGCTTGTGCCAGTTCTGCGACCGAAAGACCGGAGAGGATAGCCAGTGCCATGCGAGCCCCGATGCCGCTGACCTTGATCAGGGTACGAAAAGCCCCCCGTTCTTCACGGGTGGAAAAACCATAGAGGATATGGGCGTCTTCGCGTACGCTCAGGTGCGTGAACAGGCTGACCTGTTGCCCGACTTCCGGCAGAGCGTACAGCGTGTTCATGGGAACATCCACTTCATAGCCGATGCCTTGCACGTCTATGCACAGGGTGGGCGGGGATTTTTCCACGAGAGTGCCAGTCAGACGGCCGATCATGATGAGGTTTCTCCAAGGCGAGTGAGGGCAGGGTGATCCCTGGGAATCGGGCTGTGCCCGATGATGCGGGAACTTTGTCGAGGGTAGACGAGGATCTTAGCCGTGGCCGATGACGCGTCCCCGGCGCAGGGTCTTGCGATGGCGCGGCAGGGCCACTGCTGTGCCGGTCTGGGCGTCAATGGCCAGGACGCGTTCCGACAGTTGCCCGGTATGGGCATGGCAGATGGCGCAGGCCAGGGCATCGGCGGGGTCGGGCGGGGGCAGGCCGTTCAGGCGCAGCAGGTGCTGCACCATGGTCTGGACCTGATGCTTGGTGGCCCGACCCGTGCCAACGACAGACTTCTTGATCTGCAGCGCCGTGTATTCATGTACGGCAAGGCCTGCATCGGCCAGTGCGCACATGGCGGTGCCGCGGGCCTGGCCCAGCAGCAGTGTCGAAGCCGGGTTGGTGTTGACGAATACTTTTTCCAGGGCGGAAATATCGGGCTCATACTGGCGAACCACCTCGCGCAGGTTGGCGAGGATGGTTCGCAGTCGTTCCGACATGGGCTGGTCTGCCGGCACCACGATGGCACCGCTGGCGACATACCGGACCTGGCCGCGATCCAGTTCGATCACGCCAAACCCGGTACGTCGCAGGCCGGGATCCACCCCAAGAATGCGCATCTCAGTGGCGGAAATGGCGCATGCCCGTGAAGACCATGGCGATGCCGCGCTCGTCGGCAGCAGCGATGACTTCATCGTCGCGCACGCTGCCACCCGGATGGATCACGCAGGTCGCGCCTGCATCGGCGACCACGTCGAGACCGTCGCGGAACGGGAAGAACGCATCCGACGCCACGGCGCAACCCTGCAGCGACAGGCCGGCGTTTTCGGCCTTGATGGAGGCGATGCGAGCCGAGTCGATGCGACTCATCTGGCCGGCCCCGACACCCAGCGTCATGCCGTTGGCGGCAAAGACGATGGCATTGGACTTGACCTGCTTGGCCACTTTCCAGGCAAACAGCAGATCGTCGAATTGCGCCTCGGTAGGTGCCAGCTTGCTGACGACCTTGAGGTCTTCGCGGTTGATGCGGCCGAAGTCGGGGTCCTGGACCAGCCAGCCCCCGCCCACGCGCTTGACGTCGAAACTGTTTTGACCGGCTCCCAGCGGGACTTCGAGCACGCGCAGGTTCTTTTTCTCGGAGAGGATGGCGAGCGCCGCACCGTCATAGCCCGGTGCCAGCAGTACTTCGACGAACTGGCCGGTCACCGCCTTGGCCGTTGCGACGTCGACCGGGCGGTTGAAGGCAATGATGCCGCCAAAGGCCGAGGTCGGATCGGTCTGCAGGGCCTTGCGGTAGGCTTCCTCCGTCGTGGCGGCGATGGCGACGCCGCAGGGGTTGGCATGCTTGATAATGACGCAGGATGGGGTGTCGAAGCTGCGTACGGTTTCCCAGGCGGCATCGGCGTCGGCGATGTTGTTGTAGGACAGTTCCTTGCCCTGCAACTGGCGGTAATTGGCCAGCAGGCCGCTCGGCACATAGGGGTCGGCGTAGAAGGCGGCCGACTGGTGTGGGTTTTCGCCATAGCGCAGGGTTTGCTGGCGTGCCAGGTTGATGTTCAGGATACGCGGCCAGGGCTCGCGGATCGGCCGCTCGTCGGGCTCGGGGGCGGTGTCGACCAGGCTGCTCAGGTAGTTGGACACGGCACCGTCGTAGGCGGCGGTATGGGCGTAGGCCTTGCCGGCCAGCTCCAGGCGCAGCGCGTACGAGACCTGGTTGCTGTTGCCAGCCATTTCTTCGAGCACACGCGGATAGTCTGCCGGGTTGATCACGACGGCGACACCACCGGCTTCGGTGCCGTGGTTCTTGGCGGCGGCGCGCAGCATGGCAGGACCGCCGATATCGATGTTCTCGATGGCGTCGGCGAACGTGGTGCCATCGCGTGCGATGGTTTCGCGGAACGGATAGAGATTGACGACCAGCAGGTCGATCCGGTCGATGCCCTGTTCATCAAGGGTTGCCATGTGGGCCGGATCGTCGCGACGGGCCAGCAGGCCGCCGTGGATGCGGGGATGCAGCGTCTTGACGCGGCCATCGAGGATCTCGGGCGAGCCGGTGTGTTCGGCGACTTCGGTGACGGACAGGCCGGCTTCGGTCAGCAGGCGTGCGGTGCCGCCGGTGGACAGCAGCCGTACACCGGCGGCGGACAGCGCGCGGGCGAATTCGACGATGCCGTCCTTGTCGGACACGGAAAGCAGGGCAGTTTGGATTTTCATGGGACTAGCGGTCCAGGGAATGGAAAACTGGTATGTAAAAGGATCAGTCGAGCAACTGATGCGCCAGCAGTTTCTTGCGCAGGGTATTGCGGGTCATGCCGAGATATTCGGCAGCGCGGGACTGGTTGCCCTGGGCGTGCTGCAGGGCGACTTCGAGCACGGGCTTTTCCACGCAGCGCATGACCATCTCCCACATGTCGTGTGGTGTGCCACCTTCACCGAGGTCGGCCAGGTATTGTTCCAGGCTTTCTCGCACACAGTGTTCCAGGATGTTGGGATTCTTGCTCATGATCGGAAGATATTCGGGTAAAAGGATGTCGCAGGCAGGTCAGGCGGCCAGGATCTCGGCGGTGGCTTCTGCGGGCGGTGCGGTCTGGTGCGCGAACCACTGCGACAGCGCATGCTGCTGCGCGGTCGAGGAGTCCAGGGTATTGATGTGCGCACACAGCGCCTGTCCGCCGGGAAGATGGCCAAGATACCAGCCGATGTGCTTGCGGGCCGTCCGTACGCCAGTATATTCGCCGTAGAAGCGGTAATGGTCGTCCAGATGGTCCAGCAGCAATGCCGCCATCTCGCTGCAAGAGGGCGGGGGCAGCATTGTACCTGTTTGCAGGAAATGGTCGATTTCGCGGAAGATCCATGGACGCCCCTGTGCCGCACGGCCGATCATCACGGCATCGGCACCGGTATGGTCCAGCACGGCACGGGCCTTATGTGGGCTGTCGATGTCGCCATTGGCGATCACCGGTATCTCCAGCAGCGACTTGACCTCGCGTATGGTGTCGTATTCGGCCTCGCCCATGTACAGGTCGGCACGGGTGCGCCCATGCAGGGTCAGGGCGGCAATGCCGATCTCCTGCGCCATCAGGGCGATGCGGGGGGCATTGCGGGAAGTGCGGTCCCAGCCGGTACGGGTCTTGAGCGTGACAGGCACGTCGTAGGGACGACAGGCGTCGACCACCGCGCGCAGGATGCGTGCCACCAGGGCTTCGTCGCGCAACAGCGCCGAACCGGAGGCGGCACTGCAGACTTTCTTGACGGGGCATCCCATGTTGATATCGATGATGCGGGCACCCTTGCCGATGTTGAAGACAGCCGCCTCGGCCATCATCTCGGGGTCGGCACCGGCGATCTGTACGCCGACGGGTTCGATCTCCCCATCATGGTCGAGGCGACGCGAGGTCTTGACGCTGTCCCACAGGCGCGGATTGCTGGCCGCCATTTCGGATACGGCATAGCCTGCCCCGAGCCGCTTGCACAACTGGCGGAACGGGCGGTCGGTAACCCCGGCCATCGGGGCGACCAGCACGTTGTTGGGAAGGGTATGGGGGCCGATGCGCATGCGGGCATTTTAACCCGCCTGCAGCAAAGGGGGTCAGATGCGCAGCCCCTGTAACAAGTGGCGGACCAGCGGCTGGCGCAATGCGGGCAGCAGATCGAGCCCGAGCAGGGCCAGCCCGCCGGCGTGTTCGGCAGGAGACAGGCCGGTACTGAAGCTGCGGGCAAGGAGGTCAGTGATGCCGATCGTCAGGGTTCGGTCTGCCGTGCGCTGCAACAGCCAATCATGCAGATCAGGCATGCCGGAGGGGGCGCTTGCGCGCAGCCAGTCGCGCAGCGCCAGGGCGAGCTGGGCCGCATCGCGCAGCCCAAGGTTCAGGCCTTGCCCGGCGACGGGATGCAGGGTCTGGGCCGCATTGCCGATCATGACGATGCGACCGCGCAGCGTGCGTTGACGCATGGCCAGCCGCAACGGCACGGCATGGCGTGGCCCATAGGGTTGCAGCGTGCCAAGGCGCAGTCCGAAGGCGGATTCCAGTGCCTGTCCGAAACAGGTGTCGTCGAGTGCCTGCAGGGCTTCGGCCTGTGCCTGGGGCTGACACCAGACCAGTGCATAGAGATCATGCCGCTGTGGATGTGGCAGCAGGGCCAGAGGACCATGTCGGGT
>NZ_JBEFDG010000033.1:0-42185 GCF_040137905.1 Corticimicrobacter sp. | reverse complement strand
ACAAACAAGCCTCGAACCCGAGGGGCCGATCAATGTCGAGTTCGATATTTTTATCGAGCTTGAATATATTTATTTATTCAATCGTAGCCTGCTTCGCCATCGAAGCGTTGTATTGACAACGCAGAATAAAAAGTCCACAACTTTATCCACGAAGTTATCCACAGGCTGTGTGTATCGTATGATAGTGGCTGGACGACAATGACTTGCCGACCCTTTCAAGAAATCACTTTAACTGGCCTCGGGGTATGACGGAAGCGAAGCACGTCGATGTTGTGCCTGCCACAGCGACGTCCGAAGAAGGTATCTCGCCCGAGCCCTGCTGGGTGCGGGTCGCGCTCGACGTGCCGCTGATGGGGGTGTTCGATTACCGATCTGCCGTACCTGTGCCTGTCGGCGTGCGTGTGGCCGTGCCTTTTGGCCGGCGGGTACTGATCGGGCTGGTCGTGGCGCAACCGGAGCGGCCCGATCTCGATCCTGGCCAGATCCGTGATGTCGAGACCATCCTGGATGACGTGCCGCCCATGTCGGCCGCCTGGATGCGCATGGTCGCGTTTGGGGCACAGTATTACCAGCGTCCCCTGGGTGAAGTGGCCTTGCCGGCCTTGCCGGGCAGCCTGCGCAAACTGACGTCCTATCATGGCAAGCGCAGCGGTGCCGGGCCGGTTGCCCGGCTGGATGCCCGTCAGGCACGGGCAAGGGCGAAACGCAGCAAGGCGGCGGGCGAGGCAGGCAGCGAATGCACTGTCGCTGCTGTCGAGCCTGAGGCGTCGTCCGATACCGTGCTCAACGAGGCCCAGAACAAGGCGGTCCAGGCCATCCTGTCGGGTCAGGGCTATCGCACGGCGTTGCTGCATGGTGTGACGGGTAGCGGCAAGACCGAGGTCTATCTGCATGTCGCACGCCAGATACTGGCTGCAGGTCGGCAGGTGCTGATGCTGGTGCCCGAGATCAACCTGACGCCGCAGTTCGAGCAGGCGCTGCGCCGGCGCTTCGAACCATTGGTCGGCCCGGAGGGGATCGCTGTCATGCACAGCGGCCTCTCTGAAGGTGAACGCCTGCAGGCTTGGCTGGCAGCCCAGCGAGGACAGGCGCGGCTGGTGCTGGGGACGCGGCTGGCGATTTTTGCGCCTTTGCAGGATCTGGGGCTGATCGTTGTCGATGAAGAACACGATGCATCCTACAAACAGCAGGATGGGTTGCGCTATTCTGCCCGCGATCTGGCGGTCTGGCGCGGTCATGATCTGGGCATTCCAGTGGTGCTGGGGTCGGCAACGCCCGCGCTCGAAACCTGGGATCATGCGCGGCGCGGTCGCTATCTTTATCTGAGCCTGCCCGAGCGTGCCCGTATCGGCGAACTGCCGACCATCCGGCTGGTCGATACCCGGCGGCTGGCTTTGCAGCATGGTCTGTCCCCACACCTGATCAATGCCATGCGCGAGCGGCTGGCCCGCCAGGAACAGGTGCTGGTCTTTCTCAATCGGCGTGGCTATGCGCCTGCGCTGCACTGTCATTCCTGCGGCTGGGTGGGCAATTGCCCGCGCTGTACGGCGTATATGGTCATGCATCGTGATGCCCGTGCCGGCCGCTATGTCATGCAGTGCCATCATTGCGGCTGGCGCCAGCCGGTGCCGCGCGCCTGCCCGGATTGCAAGGACCAGGATCTGCAGCCCATGGGGCGCGGTACCCAGCGGCTCGAGGAACATCTGGCCGAGATTTTCCCAGGGGCCCGCGTGTTGCGCATCGATGCTGACAGCACCCGCCGCAAAGGTAGCGCCGAAGCCCTGTTCGGGCAGGTGCATGCCGGCGAGGTGGATATCCTGATCGGCACTCAGATGGTGGCCAAGGGGCATGACTTTGCCCGGCTCGGGCTGGTTGGTGTGCTCAATGCCGATTCGATGCTGTTTTCGCATGACTTCCGGGCCCCGGAGCGTTTGTTTGCCCAGCTCATGCAGGTCGCCGGGCGTGCTGGCCGACACCTGGGCGGTGCCGAGGTGCTGGTACAGACGGGTTATCCCGAACAGCCGGTATATCAGGCCCTGCTGCGCCATGACTATGACGGTTTTGCCGATCATGCCCTGGCCGAACGCAAGACGGCGAGCCTGCCGCCGTATTCGTATCAGGCATTGCTCAGTGCCGAGGCGCGGGAGCTGGCGCAGGCGCTGGCTTTCCTGTCGCAGGCGCGGGAACTGGCGCAGAATCAGGTTCGGGCGCAGCCGGGTGCGGCCGCCGTCACCCTGTATGATCCGGTACCATTGCGGATTGTCCGCATTGCCCATGTCGAGCGTGCGCAACTGCTGCTCGAGAGCGCCAGCAGGCAGGCCCTGCAGCGCCTGCTCCAGGTCTGGCTGCCCGGCTTGCCTGCACTGGCGCAGACGCTGCGCGTGCGCTGGCAGATCGAGATCGATCCGTTGGAGATTTGATGACCACCGCCGAGATATTCACTGCTGGACTCAACCCCATGCAGAAGGAGGCCGTGCTGTACCTTAACGGCCCCTGCCTGGTGCTGGCCGGCGCGGGCAGTGGCAAGACTCGGGTCATTACACAGAAGATCGCCTATCTGTTGCAGGTCTGCGGCTATCCGGCGCGGGGCGTGCTGGCACTGACTTTCACCAACAAGGCTGCGCGCGAGATGGCGCATCGGATCCAGTCCCTGCTCGGCAAGGGGCCGACCAAGGGGTTGACGCTCAGTACCTTTCATTCGCTGGGCGTGCGCATGTTGCGCGAGGAGGCTGAACTGCTGGGTCTCAAGCGCGAGTTTTCGATTCTCGATGCCGAGGATGCGCTGGGTATCATCCAGGACATGCTGGCCACGACCGACAAGGGGCGGCTGCGTGGTGCTGCGCACACGATTTCCCTCTGGAAGAATGCCCTGATGGGGCCGGATGAGGCCGAACGTGCCGCACAGACGCCGACCGAACTGGATGCCGCGCGCGTCTACCGCAGCTACGAGGCAACGCTCAAGGCCTATCAGGCTGTCGATTTCGATGACCTGGTCAAGCTGCCGGCGCAATTGCTGGAGCAGAACGAAGAGGCGCGGCTGCGCTGGCAGCATCGCATCCGCTATCTGCTGGTCGATGAGTACCAGGATACCAATGCCTGCCAGTACCGGCTGGTGCAGTTGCTGACCGGTGAGCGCGCCATGTTCACGGCCGTGGGCGATGATGATCAGGCCATCTATGCCTGGCGCGGAGCCACCATGGAAAACCTGGCCAGGCTGACGACCGACTATACCGGCATCAAGGTGATCAAGCTTGAGCAGAATTACCGGTCGGTACAGCGCATCCTGCAGGCGGCCAACAATGTGATCACCCGCAATCCCAAGCTGTTCGAGAAACAGCTCTGGTCGGATTTGGGCGTGGGCGAACCGATTACCGTCAAGCCCATGGACAACGAGGAGGCGGAGGCCGAATCGGTCGGCATGCAGATTTCTGCCGGTCGTTTCGAGCGGCAGGCCGAGTGGCGCGATTTTGCCATCCTGTATCGCAGCAACCACCAGGCCCGCATTCTGGAGCAGGCACTGCGCAGTCTTAATATTCCGTACAGTCTCTCGGGCGGACAGAGCTTTTTTGACAAGGCCGAGATCCGCGACATTCTTTCCTACCTGAGACTGATCGCAAACGACAACGACGATCCAGCCTTCATCCGTGCCGTGACCACGCCCAAGCGGGGCATCGGGCGCCAGACGTTGCTGGCGCTGGGCGAGTATGCCGTCAGCAAGAAACTGTCGCTGTTCATGGCCATTTTCGAGCCTGACATCGGTGAACACATACCGGAGCGCCAGTTGCAATCGCTGCTCACCTTCGGTCGCTTCATCCAGAATATGCAAAAACGCGCAGGCCGCAGGGCCGGGCAGCCACGCGATGCCGAGCGGCAGGCCCAGACAGAGCCGGCCGGACTGCTGCTCGATGAGCTGTTGCGCGCCATCAACTATGAGCACTATCTCTATGACATGTTCGAGGAAAAACCGGCCGAGACACGCTGGCTGAACGTACTCGAACTGGTGTCCTGGCTCAAGCGCAAGGCCGAAGAAGATGGTATGAGCCTGTACGAACTGGTCCAGCACATTGCGCTGATCAGTATGCTGGAGCGTGGCGAGGAAGAAGAACCCAACGCCGTCAAACTGTCCACGTTGCATGCTTCCAAAGGGCTGGAGTATCCGCATGTTTATCTGGTCGGCGTGGAGGAAGGCTTGCTGCCGCATCAGGGGCGTGATGACGAAGAGGGTGATCCGGAGCGGGCTGAGGAGTCCCTGTCGACCCGGATTCAGGAAGAGCGCCGGCTGATGTATGTCGGGATCACCCGTGCGCAGCGTTCGTTGCACCTGAGCTGGTGCCGGCGTCGACGCCGTGCGCGCGAGGATCTGGTGCGTGAGCCATCCCGTTTCATCGAGGAAATGGGACTTGAGGGCACAGCGCCCCAGCAGGCGGATGAGCATGCGGCCCTCAGCCCGCGCGAGCGCCTGGGCATGCTCAAGGCATTGCTGGACGGCAAAAACAAAACGGCCCGCTGATTGCGGGCCGTTATCATCCATCACACATTTGTGCGGTCATTGAACCGCATGCGGCTGCTTACCAGCAGTAGCCGCGGGTCGAAATGTTGCCGTTGCGGGCATGGGCTTCGTCCATGGCGCGATTGACTTCGTCCAGGAAGGCGAAGAATGCAATGACGCCGCGCTTGATGGCGCTCCCGACCTTTTTCAGGTCATCGACCAGATTGATGCCGACAGGACGGGAATAGACCTGGTTCATCAGGCGGCGCTCCAGCGAGTCGGACAGACGCAGGCTGGCGTCGTAGGAGGCACCATTCATGGCGCTCATGCGGAACGGGTTGAGGGCGGAGATATCGGGGACAATCGTAGCGGCGTTCATGGTGGTGGTCCTTGCTTTGGTGTGCTTATGCTGTACTAGGGTTTTCCCTAATTATAGGGTAAACCCTAGGCTGTGATCAACAAATGCGCAGGAACCTTATGCCTGTGTGGCATAAGCACCATTTCTGGCGGGTTTGTGATGTGTTTCCGCCACAAAGGTACTTAAAAGAGCGGCTGGCAGGCGTATCTCCCCGGATCTTGCGTGCCAGAAGAGGCAGGCTAGGCGGGCCGGCGGTTGAGCAGCGTGCGGGCCGCCAGGATGACTTCGCTGGCAGTCATGCCCTTGGGGCCCGTGCCGTGCGCCACCAGGTAGTCGGCTGCTGCACCATGCAGCCAGACTGCACCTGGAATGGCCTGCTCGGGTGGTATGCCCTGGGCCAGGAAACTGCCGATCATGCCGGCCAGCACATCGCCGGTGCCGCCGCTGGCCAGACCCGGATTGCCGCTGCCGTTTTGCCACAGGCGGCCATCGGGCGCGCAAACGAGGGTGCCGGCCCCCTTGAGGACGGCCCAGCAGTCATATCGCTGTGCAAGATGCATTACGGCACGGGGGCGGTCGGCCTGTATTCCGGCGATATCGGTATCCAGCAGGGTCGCCGCCTCGCCAGGGTGCGGTGTCAGTACCCTGGGTGCACCTGCCTGGGTCAGGCATGATCGCCAGAATGGCCGATGCGCCGGCTCGGCCAGCCAGCGCAGGCCGTCCGCATCCAGCACGATGGGCTGCATCGGCTGTGAACCCAGAAGCTGGTGCAGCAGCCGTTCGGCCATATCGCTGCGGCCCAGGCCACAGCCTGCTGTCCAGGCAGAAATATCCAGGGAGCCGGCCGCCTCCAGTAGCGCATCGGCGGCATGAAGCATCAACTCAGGATGCTGCGGATCGCAGGGCAGAGGTGAGGCGGCCTGGCAGAATCCGGCAAAGACCTTGCCGGTGCCCATGAACAATGCAGCACGTGCCGCCAGCAGCACGGCACCGCTCATGCCTGCTGCGCCACCCAGCACAGCCAGCGAACCGTGACTGCCCTTGTGCGACAGGGCAGCGCGTGGCGCGAACAGGGCGGGAAAAAGAGACAGCCCGTCCTGTACAGGAACGGGCTGGCGGGCAGAGGCGATGAGTGCGGGCAAGGATGACATGGCGGGCTCCCTGGTTGGACCGATGGGCACCCGCACTTGCCGCTACTGCATGCGTATTATTCGGCGGCTGCCTCGGGCGCAGCAGGTTCCTCGAAGGAGGCCCCGCTATTGTTGGCAATATAAACCACGGCGCGGGCGACTTCGTAGTCGCTCAGTGTCGGGTTGCCACCCTTGGCCGGCATGGCGTTCTTGCCATGCAGCGCCACATTCAGCATCTCTTCGAAGCCGGTGGCGATGAATGGCTGCCAGGCATCGGCGTTGCCGAAGATCGGCGCACCCGAGACGCCTGCAGCATGACAGGACGAACAGGTGCTCTTGTAGACTTCTTCACCGGTCTTCAGGACACGTTCGGATTCGGTCGGTACCAGTGCGAGACGGGCCACCGGCGCGATCCGGCTTTCTACCGCTTCAGGGTTGTAGGCGTCGCCCGAAGAGGCCGGCGGCGCAATGACGTTGATGGCGAGGAACACAGCCACCACGCCGACAATGAGCAATGCGGTAACGGTAAAGATCTGCTTGGGCGTTTTGATGAAGCCGCCGTCTTCTGTCTGATCGGGAGTGGTGCTCATGTGAAAACCTTGATTGTCAGGGTCATGCCGGACTGAATCGGCGTAGCAGACGATTATAACTTTGTTATAAGTAGGGTTAAAGGCCGCATGGTGCAGTCAGGTGTGCATTTCGCCTGTGCTTGCCTGAATCGGACGGGCTGTGGCATGCTTGCGACCTGCATGATTGACGCTTTTGACGCTTGCGGTCGCCGCATTTTCTTCTCTTTTCCATCTATTTGTTATGACATTGATCAAACTGGACAGTCCGGTCCTGGGTACGCCCCTGTCGTCTTCGGCTACGCGGGTCATGTTGCTGGGGGCGGGGGAACTGGGCAAGGAAGTCATCATCGCCTTGCAGCGCCTGGGCGTCGAAGTCATTGCGGTGGATCGTTACGCGGATGCCCCTGGCCATCAGGTGGCACACCGTGCGCATGTCGTCTCCATGACGGATCGCGAAGCCCTGCGCCATATCATCGAGCAGGAGCACCCCGATGTGGTCGTGCCTGAAATCGAAGCCATCGCCACCGACCTGCTGGTCGAGCTGGAACAGGCCGGCCAGGTGCGTGTGACACCGACTGCGCGCGCGGCACAACTGACCATGAATCGTGAAGGCATCCGTCGCCTGGCCGCCGAAACCCTGGGCCTGCCCACGTCGCCATACCGGTTTGTCGATACGCTCGACGAACTGTATCAGGCGGTAGCTGAGATCGGCCTGCCCTGCGTGATCAAGCCGGTCATGTCTTCCTCGGGCAAGGGCCAGTCCGTACTGCGCGCCGACAGCGACATCGAATCAGCCTGGCGTTATGCCCAGGAGGGCGGGCGTGTGGGTGCCGGCCGGGCCATCGTCGAGGGATTCATTGATTTCGACTACGAGATTACCTTGTTGACCGTGCGTGCGCGCAACGCTGCAGGCGAGATCGAAACCCGTTTCTGTGCGCCGATCGGTCACCGTCAGGTTGATGGTGACTATGTCGAGAGCTGGCAGCCGCATCCCATGTCGCCGGTGGCGCTGGCGCAGGCGCGCCGGGTCGCTGCCGCCGTGACTGACGAGTTGGGTGGACTGGGTATCTTCGGCGTGGAGCTGTTCGTGGCGGGGGATCAGGTCTGGTTCTCGGAAGTCAGCCCGCGCCCGCACGATACCGGCATGGTGACACTGGCGACGCAGGTGCAGAACGAGTTCGAGCTGCATGCCCGCGCCCTGCTTGGGCTGCCGGTCGATACCGCGCTGCGCCAGCCGGGAGCCAGCAGCGTTATCTATGGCGGTGTCGAGGCCTGCGGTGTACGCTTCTCGGGGGTGGCCGAGGCGCTGGCCGAACCGGGCGTGGATATTCGCCTGTTCGGCAAGCCCGAGTCTTTTGTGAAGCGTCGCATGGGTGTGGCGCTGGCCACGGCCGAGACCATCGAGCAGGCGCGTGACAAGGCCCAGGCCGCCAGCGGCAAGGTCAGTGTCAGTGCCTGATCGCCTGGGCTGGTGTGTCGGTGAGCCACGGGCCTGTCACACGCCAGCCGGGTGGTGCCCGTAAGATAGCCCTGTATTTTCCGTACCCTTATACAATCGACGCCGACTGCCCTGCCGGGCAGGGCGACCGACGACTCCTGCCAGGACAGCACGCCATGCATGATACCGATACTTCCGACCTGATCCGGCGCACGATCCGCAGCGTACCGGACTGGCCCCAGCCCGGCGTGACCTTTCGGGACATCACGCCGGTGCTGCAGGACCCGCACACCTTCCGTCGCCTGATCGATGTCTTCGTCTACCGCTACATGCGCCAGCGGCTGGATCTGGTGGCCTGTGTGGATGCACGTGGCTTCATCATCGGCAGCGCGCTGGCCTATGAACTCAACCTGGGCTTCGTGCCGGTGCGCAAGCGCGGCAAGCTGCCGTTCGATACCGTTTCCGAAGAGTTCGTGCTGGAATACGGCAGCGCCACGGTCGAGATGCATACGGATTCCGTCCGGCCCGGTCAGCGCGTGTTGCTGGTCGATGACCTGATCGCCACGGGGGGCACCATGACGGCGGCCATCAAGCTGTTGCAGCGCCTTGGCGCCAACGTGCTGGAGGCTGCCGCGATCATCGACCTGCCCGAACTGGGCGGTTCCAAACTGATCCGCGATACGGGCACCCCGCTGTTTACGATCTGCCAGTTCCTGGAATCCGAGCGGGGCTGACGGCAGACGTACTGCAGGCTGATTGCCGGGAGGCGGCAATCGGCTGTACAGCGGTAGGTCTCATTAAAGAGCGGGCTGCAATTGAAGAAGCGATCTCTCTGTTTTGTGATGCTATGGATGCTGGGCGCGGGCCATGCGTACGCGTCCTGCGCGAGTGCCGATGCCTGTGAAAGTGATGCGGTGCTGGCACCTCATGCCGAAGCCGTGATCTACGGGCCGTTTTCGTCGTCGGACGCGCGCGTGCTCTATACCTTCATTTTCAGGGATTTCTCGGTATCTCGGCAAAATGTGATCAGACACGTCATCGAGTCTTGGGATGGCCATGCCTGGATTGCGGAATCCGACAGCATGAGCGAAGGTTCCCATGTCGTGACGCGCAATGTTGTCTCCGAGGGCAAGGCGAAATACCGCTATCGCATTCTGAACGAGGGTACTGAAAGCATAGAACGCTGGACCCTTTCAAGGCGTGTAACGCCTTGAAAGGCCGCTTCGTGCGGGCTGATCGGGATGCCGGCAGGTAGGCTCGCCTGCCCCACCGGCTTACAGGAACAGCTTGTAGGCCGGGTTGTCGCTTTCGTTCCAGAATGGATAGCCCAGCGTGGACAGGAACTCCTTGAAGACCTTCTTGTCCGACGGCGGTACCTGGATGCCGACCAGGATGCGGCCGAAATCGGCCCCCTGGTTGCGGTAGTGGAACAGGCTGATGTTCCAGTCGGGATGCATGGCTTCCAGGAAGCGCACCAGCGCGCCCGGGCGCTCTGGAAACTCGAAACGGTACAGTAGCTCGTCCTGCGCCAGCGGCGAGTGCCCGCCCACCATGTAGCGCAGGTGGGTCTTGGCCATTTCGTCCTGCGTCAGGTCCAGCGTCTCGAAGCCGTGCTTGCGGAAATTGTTGGCAATCTTCTCGGCTTCGGCGTGCGAGCTGATCTGCACGCCCACGAAGACGTGGGCACGTTGCGCATCGGAAATGCGATAGTTGAATTCGGTAACGTTGCGGGTGCCGACCAGCTTGCAGAAGCGCAGGAAGCTGCCGCGCTGCTCGGGCAGGCTGACGGCAAACAGGGCTTCGCGTGCCTCGCCCACCTCGGCGCGATCGGCCACCACGCGCAGGCGGTCGAAGTTCATGTTGGCACCGCTGGTGATCGCCACCAGCGTTTTACCCTTGAGCCTGTGCTCGGCGGCATAGCGCTTGGCCCCGGCGACAGCCAGGGCCCCGGCCGGTTCGACCACGTGGCGCGTGTCCTGAAACACATCCTTGATGGCGGCGCACAGGGCGTCGGTATCGACCGTCACGAAATCATCGACGTACTGGCGTACCAGGCGAAAGGTTTCACTGCCGACCTGCTTGACGGCCGTACCATCTGAAAACAGCCCGACATCGTTGAGGGTGATGCGACGGCCTGCCTTGACGCTGCGCAGCATGGCGTCGGAGTCCTGAGTGTGAACGCCGATGACCTTGATTTCGGGGCGCAGTGCCTTGACGTAGGCGGCGATGCCGGAGATCAGGCCGCCGCCGCCGATGGGGACGAAGATGGCGTCGATGGGGCCGGTATGCTGGCGCAGGATCTCCATGGCGATAGTGCCCTGACCGGCAATCACCTCGGGATCGTCAAATGGATGGACGAAGGTCAGCTTGTGTTTTTTCTGCAGTTCCAGCGCATGCTGGTAGGCATCGGAATAGCTTTCACCGGCCAGTTCGACCTCGCCGCCCAGTCGTCGCACGGCATCGATCTTGACCCTGGGCGTGGTGGTCGGCATGACGATCACGGCGCGACAGCCCAGCTTCTGCGCCGACAGCGCCACGCCCTGGGCATGGTTGCCGGCCGAGGCTGCCAGCACACCGCGCTTGCGCTCGGCGGGCGTGAGCTGCGCCATCTTGTTGTAGGCACCGCGCAACTTGAAGCTGAAAACCGGCTGGGTATCCTCACGCTTGAACAGAATGTCGTTGCCGATTCGCTGAGAGAGCTGCGGGGCAGGTTGCAGGGGCGTTTCGACGGCGACATCGTAGACCTTGGCGGTCAGTATGCGTTTCAGATAATCGGTGGGCATGATCGACAGAATAAAAAAATTGCGCGTCCGCCACCCGGCTGGACGTCGCATGTTCCAAATACTATATCAGCTATGCAGGCCTGACCGGCGGGGAGGCGCGCCCCTTGCACTACAATCCGGCCATCGAGACAGTTACACGGCCCGCACTGGGGCCGAGCAGGAGGACGCAGGCATGCAGAGGGATACCCTGGTCGAGGGGCAGGTTGCAGCACCACGGACGGTCGTGGCAATAGCGCACGGTCGCAGGTGCCCTGCCTGGCTGTCCGGGCGTCGTCTGGCTGGCCTGGCGGCTGCCTGCATGCTGGCGCTGGGGCTGGATGCAGCGGAACCGGTCCGGGCCGCCGATGCGCCCAATGAGCTGCGCGTGATCGCCCACTCGAACATCACCATGCTGGATCCGATCTGGACCACCGCCTACCTGACCCGCAATTTCGGCTACATGGTCTACGACACGCTGTTCGGCACCGATGCCGAAGGGCGCATCCAGCCGCAGATGGTGCAGGACTGGACCGTGTCCGCTGACGGCTTGACCTGGACGTTCACGCTGCGCGAAGGGCTGAAATTCCATGATGGCGAACCCGTCACCAGTGCCGATGTGATCATGTCGCTGCGTCGCTGGGCCAGCCGCGATACGCTGGGCGGGCTGCTGGAGCAATCGCTGGATCATTACGATATTCTCGATGATCGCACTTTCCAACTGGTACTGGCGCAGCCTTTCGGCATGGTGCTGGAGGCGCTGGGCAAGCCTTCTTCCAACGTGCCGTTCATCATGCCCGAGCGGGTGGCGCGCACGCCGGGTGATCAGCAGATCCGGGAGGCCATCGGTTCCGGCCCTTATCGATTCGTCGAGAGCGAGTTCCGCCCTGGCGAAAGCGTGCTGTTCGTCCGCAACGAAGATTATGTGCCGCGCGATGAGCCGCCTTCGGGTACGGCCGGTGGCAAGCAGGTCTATGTGGACCAGGTCAGGTGGCTGATCATCCGCGATCCGCAGACCCAGCTCAATGCCCTGCTCAATGGCGAGGCGGATATCCTCGAACAGCCGGCTTTCGAGCAGTACCCCGTCCTGGCGGCAGATCCCGATATCGAGATCGTCAATGCGCAACCGGCTGGACTGCAGTATTCGATGCGTTTCAATTTCAAGCACCCGCCTTTCGACAATCCGGAGATCCGGCGTGCCGCCATGCTGGCATTGGGCCAGGAGCAGTTTCTCAAGACCCAGGTCGGGATTGCCGATTACTACCGGTTCTGCACCAGCATGTTCCCCTGCGGTACGCCGTTTGCCAGCGAGCAGACCGGTGGCTATACGGGGCGGGCTGATCCGGCAGCAGCACGGGCCCTGCTGGAGAAGGCTGGCTACCAGGGGGAACCGGTCGTCCTGTTGCAGCCGACGGATCTTTCGCATATCAACAAGTTGCCGCTGGTCGCGCGCCAGCAACTTGAGCGGGCCGGTTTCAAGGTCGATCTGCAGTCGATGGACTGGCAGACCCTGGTGTCGCGCCGGGCTCGCCAGGACGCGCCTGCCCAGGGAGGCTGGAACCTGTTCCTGACGGCCTGGGTGGCCGAGGATATTCTCAATCCCCTGACCATGGCGATGATGAATGCCCGGGGCGACCAGGGCTGGTTCGGCTGGCAGGATGATCCTGAGCTTGAGCGTATCAAACGGGAGTTTGCCCGCGCCACGACTGATGCAGACAAGAAGCAATGGGCCGAGCGTGCCCAGTTGCGGGCGTTCGAGACAGCCAGCCATGTGCCGCTGGGCCAGTACATCGTGCCGCCTGCCGTGCGCAAGGGGGTGACGGGTATCGTGCCTGCGGGAGCCCAGGTGTACTGGAATATCCGCAAGGATCCACAGGGCGAATGAGCATGCCGGTGGAGTGGTCCCGATGAGGCAGGATGGGTTGGCAGGCGCGCTTGCATTCCTGGCCAAGCGTGTGTTGGCCATGCTGCCAGTGCTGCTGGTGGTGGCCGTGGCCGTGTTCATGATCGTGCGCCTGGCACCGGGCGATCCGGCAGCCGTCATTGGTGGCAATGGGGCCACGGCAGAGGACCTGGCACGTATCCGTGAAGGACTGGGTCTGGATCTGCCGATTCTGGTCCAGTTCCTGCAATGGGGCGGTGCTGTGCTGGGGGGCGATCTGGGGCATTCTTTTTTCATGAACCGGCCCGTGTCGGTATTGATCCTGCAGCGGCTGGAGCCGACCCTGGCCTTGACGGTCGGCACGCTGTTGCTGAGCGTGCTGGTGGCCGTGCCGCTGGGGGCGCTGGCCGCCTGGCGCGGCGGCTGGCTGGATCGTGGCCTGATGGCCTTTTCGGTAACTGGATTTTCAATACCCGTATTCGTGCTGGGCTATGTCCTGATCTACCTGCTGGCATTGCAGTTGCACTGGCTGCCTGCGCTGGGCTACCGGCGCATGGAGGGGGGCATTGGTGCCTGGCTGCGCCATCTGATCCTGCCGTGCCTGACGCTGTCCGTGGCGTATGTGGCGTTGCTGGCGCGGGTGACGCGGGTGGCGGTCAGCGAGGCGCTGGCCGAGGATTTCGTGCGCACGGCGCGTGCCAAGGGGGCGTCGGCCATGCGGGTGCTCTGTGGGCATGCCTTGCGCAATGCGGCCGTGCCCATCCTGACGGTCATCGGCGTGAGTGCTGCGATGCTGCTGGGGGGCGTGGTGGTGACCGAGACGATTTTCGCCATTCCCGGCCTGGGGCTGCTGACGGTCGATGCCGTGCTCAACCGCGATTTTCCGGTCCTGCAGGGGCTGGTGCTGTGCTTCGCGGCCGGTTATGTCCTGCTCAACCTGCTGGTGGACATCGGCTATATGCTGCTTGATCCGCGCATTCGCTATTGAAACCATGGCTGGAGAATACATGTCTGGCATGCCGCTGCTGCGCGCCATCTGGCGCGAGGGATCTGCCCGCGTCGGGCTGGTCCTGCTGTTGACGCTGCTGCTGATTGCGCTGGCTGCATCGTGGCTGGGCACCATCGATCCTGCAACCATGGATGCCAACTATATTTCGGTGGCTGCAGGCACGACGGGCCTGGTGCAACTGCCGGATGGCCGCGAGGTGATGCATACCTTCCTGATGGGCAGCGATACCTGGGGGAGGGATATATGGAGCCGGACGGTATACGGTACGAGGGTATCGCTGCTGGTTGGTGCCGGGGTGGCTGCGCTGGCTCTGGCTCTGGGCGGCGTGCTGGGCATGGCAGCGGGTTATGTGCGGCGGCTGGATGGGTTGCTGATGCGGTTCATGGATGGCCTGATGGCCATCCCGCCGGTGCTGTTCGCGATTGCCCTGGTGGCTGCCCTGGGGGCCAGCCTGAACACTGTGATCGTGGCCATTGCCGTACCCGAGATTCCACGCGTGGCGCGACTGACCCGGGCAATGACACTGCGCCTGCGGGGTGAGCCCTATGTCGAGGCGGCGCAGGTGCTGGGCACCTCGGCACCGCTGATCCTGAGCCGGCATATTCTGCCCAACGCGTGGGCCACCTTGCTGGTGCAGGGCACCTTCGTGGCGGCTTCGGCGGTGATGACCGAGGCGATCCTGGGCTTTCTGGGGCTGGGTCTGCCTGCCGACATTCCGACATGGGGCAGTATCATGGCCGATGGCCGGGTCGTCTTCATGCAGCATCCCGGCAATGTCCTGTTTCCCGCATTGTTCCTGGTGCCTGCGGTGCTGGGGATCAATCTGCTGGGTGATGGCCTGCGCGATGCGTTGAACCCCCAGGCAGGCGTGCGCAGCCTGGAACGATCATGAGCCTGGCCCTGAAAATCGATCACCTGAGCCTGCGCCTGCCGTTGCAGGGTGACAGGCCCTATGCCATCGAGAGGCTGAGTCTGTCGATCCCGGCAGGCGGCACATTGTGCGTGGCAGGCGAGTCCGGGTCGGGCAAGTCGGCCCTCGCCCTGGCTGTCATGGGGTTGCTGCCGCCGGGGATACGTCCCGAACAGGGATCGATCGATGTGGCGGGCCATACCGTGCTCGCCGCTGGGCGCTATGCCGCCGAGCGACAACTGCGCCAGTGGCGTGGCGCGCGCATGGCCATGGTGTTCCAGGAGCCGATGACAGCCCTCAACCCCCTGATGACCTGCGGGCGTCAGGTCGATGAGGCGCTGCGGCTGCATGGCCGGTTGTCGTGCGCGGCCCGTCGGGCTCGTATCCTGGAAGTGTTCGATGCCGTGCAGCTTGATGCGCCCGAGCGGATTTTCCGGAGCTACCCCCATCAGCTATCGGGCGGCCAGCGCCAGCGCGTGGTGCTGTCCATGGCAATGATCCTGCGGCCGGCGCTGCTGATCTGCGACGAGCCAACGACGGCGCTGGATGTCACGACGCAGGCCGAGATCCTGACGCTGATCTCTCGATTGCAGCAGGAGCAGGGGACGACGGTACTGCTGATTACCCATGATCTGGGTGTGGCGGCCAGGATGGGTGGAGACCTGCTGGTCATGCATGAAGGGCAGGTCGTCGAGCAGGGGGCGGTGGCTGATGTGCTGGTGCGGCCCGAGCACCCCTATACCCGGCGGCTGCTGGCTGCCGTACCCTCCATGGTGCCACCGGACAGCCGGGTCGAACCCGAGACACCGGTGATGCTGGCAGGACGCGGCGTGCGCAAGCGCTATCGTCATGGCAGCCTCTGGCGGCAGACCGAGCAGGAGGTGCTGCGCAGCGTCGATCTGTCCGTGCGCGCGGGAGAAATCGTGGGCGTGGTCGGTGAGTCCGGTTCCGGCAAGTCCACCCTGGCTCGCTGTCTGGTGCGCCTGGAAATGCCGGATGCCGGCAAGATCGAATGGCAGGGTTGGCCTGTTGAAAACTTGCCGGAACGACAGTTGCGTGATGTCCGGCATCTGGTGCAGATCATTTCCCAGGACCCCGGCCGCAGCCTCAATCCGCGTCGCCGGATCGGTGATACCCTGGCCGAGGGCGCGCTCAACCGTGGCATGCCAGTGGCCGAGGCGCAACGTTTGGCAAGGGGGCTGCTGGAGCAGGCGCAGTTGCCGCCCGATGCCCTGAATCGCTATCCGCATCAGTTTTCGGGCGGACAGCGGCAACGCCTCGCGATTGCGCGGGCGCTGGCCTGTCAGCCCAGGGTGCTGATCGCCGACGAGGCCGTGTCGGCACTGGATGTCACGACGCAGGCACATATCGTGGCTTTGCTGCGTGACTTACAATCGCGGCTCGGCCTGGGGATCGTGTTCATCACGCATGATCTGCGCGTGGCGGCCCAGCTCTGTGATCGCGTCCTGGTGCTGCGGCGCGGCAGGGTGGTCGAGCAGGGACGCACGGCCGAGGTATTCGGCCAGCCGCGGCATGAATATACCCGCAGCCTGCTGGCGGCAGCGCCTGTGCTGCCGATGCCGGCACTCGATCCTGAATTTCAAACCTGAGCCGGACTGTCGACGTGGAAGCCTATCTCTCGAATCTCATCAATGACGTGCTGGCTTTCCTGTCGTTGCCGGAAATCGGGTTGAGTGCGATCTTTACCGTCAGCCTGGTATCGGCGACCCTGCTGCCGCTGGGGTCGGAGCCCGCCGTGTTCGGTTACCTGAAACTGGCACCGGATATGTTCTGGCCGGCCGTGATGGTCGCCACGGCGGGCAATACGATTGGCGGTGCCATCAGCTATGCGATGGGACTCTGGGCACGCCTGGCCGTGCTGCGCTGGAAACGTCGACGGCAGCAGCAAATGCTGGCCGAACGGGCCGGCGATGCCGGTGATCTCACGGTCGATGTCCGCCCCACGCGGCGCTTGCGTGGCAAGTGGGAACAGCGGGCTCGCCAGTGGCTGCGGCGCATGGGACCGCCGGCATTGCTGCTGTCATGGCTGCCGGGCGTGGGCGACCCGCTGTGCGCGGTGGCCGGCTGGCTGCGGTTGTCGTTCTGGCCCTGCGTGATGTACATGGCCATCGGCAAGTTCGCCCGCTATGTGATCATGACGACCGTTCTGTTGTGGGTCTGGCCCAACGGGGTTTGATCCGGGCGTGTGCAGCGATGAAAAATAGCTTCCGCTTTGATGCGCTTGCAAACAAGACGTTTTTCACGGAACCAGACAAGAACGATGTTTTCTTCGGGATGCTGGCACGGGTCAAAAACAGCGCAAGCGCGACCCCGATTTCGACCCTTCAGGAGTTGACGGTGGCCTTGCACCATGAACGCTATTACGTTGCCCACAATATGGTGATGTACAAGGGCAAGACGGCTGTTTTCATGGGCGAGATGGTGGAGGTTGCCTGCGCGGATCTTGTCGAGTTTTTGCAAGGCTCCATGGAAGGGGGTGACCTGAGGGATTTTCTTGTGGCACCCGCAGACAGCGGCTACCCTGATCATGTGATCACTGTAGGAGAAGACGGAAGCTATCTGTACAGGTGATGGTGCAGCCAGGCCATGACGTGCTTTTCGTGCTTCCGGATGAATGGGTTTTCTGCGGTGCCTAATCCTGGGCGATCAGATACTCGAAGAAAATTTCAGCTTCTTTTTTGTGCCGGGTGACGTTCAGGATTTCCGCTTGTTTTTCCAGAAGCTGGTGCATGCTCGCACTATTTTTTTTCAAAACAACCAGTGCGGGATACTGGGTGTTTGCAATGATGGATGATTCGCTGGCTGCCCCTGGGAACCAGCCCAATGCATATGTGACACTTTGGACAAGTTGTTCCCGCCAATTGCTGATGTCGTCGATATGATCGAATGCACACAGCCAGATTGAGAATCTGTTCCTGAAGCTTGCCAGTGATTCATGTTCTTCCTTGAAAATCCGCCAGTCGGTCAGACCTTGAATAGTGTGGTTGCCGAGCCGGGTCTTGATGGCGCTTTTGATATCCTTTTCGCGCCAGTTAGGCGGGTAAATGTAGCGCTTATCCCGTAGCGTCAGTTCCAGTACGCGGTTTACGGCTGTCATGAGCGTTTTGCTCAATAGGTTCAGACGCAGACTGAAGGAAAAATGCCCTTTCTGCCGTGAGATTGAGATTTCGTATTGAAAAGTATGACCGTGAAGATCGTTTGATTCGAAGTGATAGGGGGCTTTCAGCCTGAAATCATGGTCTTTGAAAAGTTGGTGTATGGATTCTGTGGCTGTTTGTGCGATCAGCTTCGGATCGGTGGACATTGTTTTGGTGATTCTTTTGGGGAGCGGAGATGACGCTGAGTGTTCTGCAGCATGTGGCTGATCTTGAAACTGAAATTCACGCCAAACTGCCCGAAAATTATAGAAGGTTCCTGGTCGAGGACGTCGGAGAAGCGGACGCTTGCGATGTCCGGATAGGTGCAGATGAATTCGCCAGTTTTTATGGCGCGCATGTCCTGGGCGAAAGGAACCAGACCTATGACATCCAGAGTGCGAGCCCCGGCTTTCTGATGATCGGCCAGGATGGCGACCTGGGCTATTTCATCCATACGGAACGCGGAAATGACGTGATCTACAGCCAGGATCTCGGTGCGCTGGGTACCCTGGAAATGGAGGTGGCGGCTGTGGATATCTACGACTTGGCGGGGTGAGGGTTTTGCTCGTCGACGCGTTCTGGCGGAAATACCAGGGCAAAGGTGCTGCCCTGGCCCAGCACACTGGTGATTTCCAGTTCTGCGTCATGGCGCATGGCAATGTGCTTGGTGATGGCCAGCCCCAGGCCGGTGCCGCCGGCCGCGCGTGACCGGCTGCGGTCGACGCGGTAGAAGCGTTCAGTCAGGCGATCGATGTGGTGGGCCGCGATGCCGATGCCTGTGTCGGTGACGGCGTAGCGTGCGCCACCGTCTGGCGTGGCCTCGAAGGTGACGCTGATGGTGCCGCCTTCGGGGGTGTAGCGGACGGCATTGGTGAGCAGGTTCGAGACTGCCGAAGCCAGCTCGGTTTCACTGCCGCGAATCTGCAGGTCAGGATCAATATGCCAGGAAAATACATGCTTGCCGGCCGACAGGCTTTCGACCTGCTGGCGTGGCGTGGCCAGCAGGCTGTCGCAGCGGATCGCCTGGCCTTCCTGGCTGGGAGCCGACTCGAGCGTGGACAGCGTCAGCAGGTCGGCGACCAGCGCCTGCATGACCTGCCCCTGGTCGTACATGAGTGTCATGTAGTGCGCTCGCTGTTCCGGTGTCAGGGCATCGGCTGGCATGTCGCGCAGGGTTTCCAGAAAGCCGATCAGTACTGTCAGGGGGGTGCGCAGCTCGTGCGAGACATTGGCTACGAAGTCGCGGCGGGTGGTCTCGAGCCGCTCGAGTTGGGTGACGTCACGGGTGATCAGCAGGCGCTGGTCGCGTCCGAACGTCGCCAGTTGCATCAGCAGTCGGCGTTCCCGGTCGCGCAGATGGACGCGTACCACCACCGGTTCAGGCCAGCGATCCTGGGCTGCGTATTCGATGAAACCGGGTGAGCGCAGCAGATTGCGCAGGTCTGCGCTTTGATCCATGGGCATGCGCAGACCCAGGTGGCGCTGTGCCGTGCGGTTGCACCAGTCGATATGAAAACCCCGATCCAGGGTGACGACGCCATCGGGCAGGGCCTGTGCCGCTGCCAGCATGCTTTGCATGGTGTCCTGGGCGGTTTCGTTTTCCAGCCGGCGTGCCTTGAGATAGCGGTAGAGCGGGGCGGTCAGGGCATCCCAATCACCCAGCGCCGGTGGTGTGGCCTCGGGTGTGAATGTCCATTTCTGCAATTGCGCCAGTATGCGCGCCTGCCGGATCAGCAGCAGGGCGGGGATCAGCAGCGCCGTGGCAGCGGCGACCCAGGGAGACAGCAGCCAGCCCAGTGCCGTCGCAAGGATGGCGGTGAACAATATCCAGGACAGCGTACGGGCGAGGGTCATGAGCGTGCGGGCGGGACGGACGGGAGTCAGCGGGCGCTGGGGCGGGCGGTGAAACGATACCCGCTGCCGCGCACGGTTTCAATCAGCACATCGTGGCCGCTGGGCTCGAGCGCCCTGCGCAGGCGGCGAATGTGCACGTCAACGGTGCGCTCTTCCACGAATACATGATCACCCCAGACCTGGTCCAGCAACTGTGCCCGCGAGAAGACACGCTCGGGATGCGTCATGAAAAAATGCAGCAGCTTGAATTCGGTCGGCCCGATGCTGAGAGGTTGGTCGTGACCGTTCAGACGGTGCGTTACCGGGTCCAGGCGCAGGCCGCCGACATCGATCACGTCATCGGTGAGTTGGGGCGCGCGCCGGCGCAGCACGGCCTTGATGCGGGCGATCAGCTCCTTGGGTGAGAACGGCTTGGTGATGTAGTCGTCGGCCCCGGCTTCCAGGCCATCGACCTTGTCCTGTTCCGCACCCTTGGCCGTCAGCATGATGACGGGCACGTCGCGTGTCCGCTCGTCGCTGCGCAGGCGACGCGCCAGGGTCAGGCCCGAGGCTCCCGGCAGCATCCAGTCGAGCAGGATCAGGTCGGGCAGTTCGGCATTGATGAGTGTGGCGGCCTGGTCGGCATCATAGGCCCGCAGCACTTTGTGGCCCGCAAAGGACAGATTGACGGCAATCAGTTCCTGGATGGCGGGTTCGTCTTCGACGACAAGAATGGTACTGGACATGGCAAAGGATCCGGAAATTGACCAATGGCATGCATAGTATGGCCGGAATATTGCGAGTATGTGACAGCGCACAAATTAGACCCTGCCAGACCACGCCGGGAAGACGTGGATACGGTACGATATAGCCCTATGAACGAACAATTTTCCCGGCAGGATCGGGCTGCCACAGAAACCCCGACCACCCACTTCGGTTTCCAGACCGTCTCCGAGTCGGAGAAGGCCGGCAAGGTGGCGGGTGTGTTCCACTCCGTGGCTTCCCGCTACGACATCATGAACGACCTGATGTCGGGGGGGCTGCACCGTATCTGGAAAGCCTTCACCATCACGCGCGCCGCCATCCGGCCCGGCATGAAGGTGCTGGATATCGCCGGGGGCACGGGCGACCTGGCCAGTGCCTTCGCCAAGCGGGCGGGGCCGCAGGGCGAGGTCTGGCTGACCGACATCAACTCCTCCATGCTGGGCGTCGGGCGTGACCGTCTGCTCGACAAGGGGCAGGTACTGCCGGTGGCCGTGTGCGATGCCGAGCACCTGCCGTTTCCCGACCAGTATTTCGACCGGGTGAGCGTGGCCTTCGGCCTGCGCAACATGACCCACAAGGATGCGGCACTGGCCGAGATGCGGCGTGTGCTCAAGCCGGGCGGCAAGCTGCTGGTGCTGGAGTTTTCGCGCATCGCCAAGCCGTTGGCACCTGCCTACGACTGGTATTCCTTCAATATTCTGCCGTGGCTGGGCGAGAAGGTGGCCGGTGATGCGGAAAGCTATCGCTATCTGGCCGAGTCCATCCGCATGCATCCCGATCAGGATACCCTGGCCGAGATGCTGCGTACCGCCGGCTTGGAGCGGGTGCAGTATTTCAATCTCACGGCCGGATTGGTGGCCCTGCACGAAGGCGTGCGCCTGGACTGATTGTCTGCCTGTGTGGGTTGCGCTGCGGATACAGTCAATCAAGAACAATCACATAACACGTAATGTGTTTGTGGCAAAGTTCATTCTTGATGATTTCCTTGATCGTGTTCCAGTCGCCGCCCGCCAGACCTGCGCCGATCATGGGCATCTGGACGGACAATATCCTGTTTGCCAGGCAATAATCGGCTACCTTGGCAAGGCACTCGGATAGCGCGGCGTAAGATATATATATTCCTTGATCCTTGGAATTCTTTTTTATACCATCCTGTGCAAAAAGGTTGGCAACATAGACTCTCTGTTTGGGATCCACGCAGAGGAATTGGCTGTGTCCAAGAATAGGTTTTTTCTCGCTTTCATATAACTCCATATATCCTGTTTTACATGATGGATATTTTTTCGAGAGCGATAAAACAAACCCCTTTCCCCACTTGCCCATGTTGTTGACAATATGGGCAATCATGACGGGATGAGTGACGGGCTCCGATGCATCACCTGCCTTGTAGATGATTTCGTGGCTTGGTTCATCTTCTTCTCGGGATAATAGCCAGATGCGCTCAAATTCCTGATGGGTAATCAGAGCTGCATGGGACAGATCCAGATCACTTTTTTTGCCGTCATATAAAAAATATCCTATGGTTTCATTTTTTTCATGTAATGAAGAAGATGCAAAATGTTTTCCATCCAGGATGTTGATTTGCCTTGTGGCGATCTCTCCTATGAATTCCGTATAGACCACGCCAATCCCGGCAGGAAATTCAACTCGATCCTTGAAATAGATTTTCATGCTGCACGTAAGTTCTACGGTGGGTTGCGGTTGTTTTTGTAAGATCCCCGTTGTGCTTGGCAGCCGCTTTGATCGCCAGGCTTGCAGCTCGGGAGTGTGTACGCTTGTAGCACATCTGGTCTTTTCCGTTGTTGAATGGCGATCAGACTTGCAGTTTGCATGATAATTCCGTTAAGCTTGTATTCAGCTTAATGTCAGAATTGTCCTGCAGGAGTGTGCCTTGAAGATTTCCTACCGTTTTTCCCGCATGCTGGCCGTGGCCGTGCTCGCGTTCAGCGGCACCGCCATGCTGTCGGTGTCCTTCGATGCCGAAGCACAGCGCATGGGGCGCGGCGGCAGCGCCGGACGCCAGTCTTCCAACGTCATGCAGCAACGCCAGGCGACCACGCCGCCGGCAGCCAACACCCAGCGCCAGGCTGGCCAGCAGCCTGCTGCTGCCAATAGCGCTGCAGGTGCAGCCAGCCAGCAGGCGGCGCGCAGCGGCGCATCGCGCTGGCTGGGGCCGCTGGCCGGCATTGCCGCTGGCCTGGGGTTGGCAGCGCTGTTCTCCAGTCTGGGGCTGGGGGGGGCGTTGGCCGAGTTCCTGTCCAGTGCCTTGCTGATCGCATTGATCGCCTTTGCCGGCCTGTTTATCTGGCGTCGCCTGCGTGGCGCGTCGGCTCAGCGTCCTGCGGCGCAGGGAGCGGCAGCCGGTGCCGGTGCATCCGGTGGCGCGTTCGGCCAGGGGCAGTTCCAGCAGCAGGGCATGTGGCGTGATGCACAGCCTGCCATGCCGGCAGCGCAGCCGTCCGCACCTGCATCCTTCTCGTCAGCAACGCCCGCACAGGCTGTCACGACGTCTGCCTCTCCAGCCTTCATGAGCACGGCGGCCGAACCTGCCGTCGGTCAGGGGCAGGATGATTGGTATATCCCGGCCGACTTCGACGTGCCGCAGTTCCTGCAGCATGCCAAGTCGCATTTCGTGCAGATCCAGGCACTGTGGGATCGTGGCGATATCGAACAGCTCGGCGATTACATGACCGAGGATCTGCTGGCCGAAATGCGCCACCAGCTTGAACAGCGCGAAGGCGGCAACCATACCGAAGTGGTGCTGCTCAATGCCGAGCTGCTGGGTATCGAGAACGTGCCCGACGGCTACCTGGCCAGTGTGCGCTATTCCGGCATGCTGCGTGATGCACCGGGTGCCGAGGCTTTCCGCTTCGAGGAAGTCTGGAACCTCTACAAGGGTGACGATACGGGCTGGCTGCTGGCAGGTATCCAGCAACTGGACGGCGAACAGTCCAACTGATCGTGCTGTGGCCGGATGCTGCCATGGGTGGCTCCGGAAAAAGTTTGTCGTATCGCAAGGGCGGGCCGTATGGTTCGCCCTTTTACTTGATGGCGAGCGTCCTGGCATCCAGTAGTCCGGTAAACTTGCGGTCTGACCCCCGATTGACTAGACAATCAGACACATAGGCTGGCGCCGTCATGCTTTCCCATCTCATTCCACCTCCTCCTTCCGCCCTGATCGTCAGGACGCTCAATGCCCTGCTGGCTCGCGAGGCCTGGGCGGCGCAGCGGCTGGCTCCGCACCACGGCAAGACGGTGCAGGTCGAGGTCGGCCGTATCGTACTGGCCCTGTCCATCGAGGCGGGCGGAACGCTGGCTCGCGCCGAGACACAGGACAGCGCCGATGTCAGGCTGCAGATCACGCCTGCCAAGATCGATGTCCGCAAGGCCGGCGAGCCGGAGGCGGCCCTCATGGAGGCCATGCGCATCGAGGGCGAAGCTGCGCTGGCGCAGGTCGTAGCCGAACTGGCGCGTCATCTGCGCTGGGATGTCGAGGAAGAACTGGCCCGCCGCTTTGGCGATGCAGCGGGTGCGCAGATCTACCGCACCGCGCGTGGCGCGGCGCAGGGCCTGCGCACCTTGTTCGGTCGCCTGGCCAGTAACGTTGCCGAATATGTCAGCGAGGAGCAGCCCATGGTGGCTGGTCGTGCCGTACAGGCACGCTTTGAACAGGATATCCGGCTGCTGGGTGAAGACCTGCGCCGCACGCAGGCGCGGGTTGCCCGGCTGGAGCGGCAGGCATGAGGATATTCAGCAGCCTGGGGCGCCTGCTCAAGATTGCCCTGGTCGTTTTCCGCTATCAGCTCGATGAGTTGGTTCTCTCCAGTATCCGCAGCCCGCTTGCGACCCGGTTGCTGCGGCTGGTCAGATTGGGGCGCAAGCCCAGGCTGTCGCGTGGCGTGCGTCTGCGCAAGGCACTGGAAGAGCTGGGGCCGGTATTCGTCAAGTTCGGCCAGGTGCTCTCGACCCGGCCGGATATCGTGCCGCATGATATTGCCCACGAGCTGGCTTCGCTGCAGGATCGTGTGCCGCCGTTTCCGTCAGAACAGGCTGCGGCTTTCATCGAGGCTTCTTTCGGGCAGCCGCCGGAGGTACTGTTCGCCCATTTCGAGCGCGAGCCGGTGGCGTCGGCCTCCGTGGCCCAGGTGCACTTTGCCGTGTTGCACGATGGTCGCGAGGTGGCCGTCAAGATATTGCGTCCGCGCATGCTGGACGTGATCGAAAACGACCTGCGGCTGATGGACGTCATGGCCCGGCTGGTCGAGCGGATCCCAGATGGCAAGCGCCTGCGTCCGCGTGAGGTGGTCGATGAGTTCGACAAATACCTGCACGATGAGCTGGATCTCCAGAAAGAGGCTGCCAACTGCAGCCAGTTGCGGCGCAATTTCGAGCCGGGTTCGGCGCGCGGCGAACTGCTCATGGTGCCGGAAGTTGTGTGGGAATTCACTTCGCGTAATGTCTTCACGATGCAGCGCATGCGCGGCATTCAGGTCAGCCAGATCGACCGGCTGCGTGCCGCCGGCGTGGATATCCCCCGCCTGGCACAGACCGGTGTCGAGATTTTCTTTACCCAGGTGTTCAGCGACGGCTTTTTCCATGCTGACATGCACCCAGGCAATATCTATGTGTCGGATGAACCCGCCACGCTGGGGCGCTATATTGCCCTGGACTTCGGCATCGTGGGCTCGCTGTCCGAGTTCGACAAGAACTATCTGGCGCAGAACTTCCTGGCGTTTTTCCGGCGTGACTATCGGCGTGTGGCCCAGTTGCACATCGAGTCGGGCTGGGTGCCTGCCGATACCCGCGAAGAGGAACTGGAGGGGGCTGTACGCGCCGTGTGCGAACCGTACTTCGACCGGCCACTGTCCGAGATTTCACTGGGACAGGTACTGTTGCGGCTGTTCCAGACTTCGCGGCGCTTCAATGTCGAGATCCAGCCGCAACTGGTGCTGCTGCAAAAAACGCTGCTCAATGTCGAAGGCATGGGGCGCGAACTCGACCCCGACCTGGACCTGTGGCGCACGGCCAAGCCGTTCCTGGAAAAGTGGATGCACCAGCGCATGGGTCTGGCGGGCCTGCGCAGCAAGCTCAAGCAGGAGGCTTCGCAATGGGCTCAGTTCCTGCCCGAACTGCCTCGTCTGGCGCATGAGCGCCTCAAGCGGCCTGACTATGGCCCCGAGTTGATGGATGAGTTGCGCCGGCTGCGCCGCGCCCAGGAGCAGGGCAACCGCTGGACAGCCACGCTGGCCGGTGTGCTGGCGCTGGGGCTGGCTGTGCTGCTGTGGGCGCTGATGCGCTGACGGACCCGGGCACGGCCAGCGCTACTCGATTGCGCTGGCCAAGGTGGGCAGCATGCCCAGCATGGCCATGCAATATCCGACCAGGGCATAACCCCGGCCCCTGAAGCTCCGGATCTGCGGCTTGCCCGCATGGCGGCCGCTCGGCAGGCCCAGCTTGCGCCGCAGATTGCTCATGTGCGTATCCAGGCTGCGATCCTTGGGGGCAGCATCGCCTGCCAGCGATCCGGCCCGCAATTGCTCACGACTGACCAGATTGCCGGACTGGCGCATCAGCATGCCCAGCAGGTTCATTTCGGCTGCGGTCAGGTAGGCGGTGCGATCTTCCAGCATGGCCACCGAGGCATCCATGTCCAGTCGCAGGTCACCGCATTCGAGCATGCCGGCGATCTGGCGCCGACCATACAAGCCCGGTTCGAGAATCTGGATGATCTGCAGCCCGAGATAGTGGGCATCGATCGGCGCGGGCACGGCTCGCAACTGCGTGGTGCGCAGGTAGCGCCCATAGTACCGGGCCGCATCGGCTGCGGTATGGGGCGTGCCCAGCAGCATGATCGGACAGCGTGACGAGGCCTGTGACAGTACGTGCAGTACCTGCCCGACCGTATCGGCAGAAAAAGACGTATCGATGAGAGCCAGGCCGGGCTGGATGGTCGTGCTCTTGTGCAGCGCCGAATCGATGCCGGTAGCCAAGTGAAGGGTGGTGATGCCGGCAGCGGCAATGGCGGGCGTGATTTCGCCCAGCAGATCCTTGTGGGCAACGGCGAGAACTTCAATCGATTTCATGATGCTTCAGGCCACCTTGTGGCAGGCCGGTACGGAATTGGGGTATGGAGCGACGTTGCATGGATGCAATCGGCAAAACTTAAGAATCCTTAATAAAACTGTATTTCCCTATTGTTTGTCAATAGCAATACTAACAATTTTCATTTGCTGGATAGGATGCCTCTGGACCCAGCGCCGCAGGACTGATGCGGCGCGCTTATTCTGGAGTGCATATGCATCAACCTACCAGACTGGCGTTGGCATTGTCCGGCGCCTTTGCGATTGGCAGCCTGCCTGCGCAGGCGCAGACACGAACCGCCGTAGACAGTCTTGATACCATCGTGATTTCGGCTGCTGGCTTCGAGCAGGATATCAAGCAGGCCCCGGCCAGCATTTCCGTGATCACGCACGAGGAACTGGCCAGCAAGGATTTCTCCAGCATTGCCGAGGCCATTGGCGATATCGAAGGGGTGGATATCGGCGATTCGGCTGGCAAGACGGGGGGCCTCAACATCAGCATTCGTGGCATGCCTGCCGATTACACGTTGATCATGATTGATGGACGGCGCCAGAATGTGGCGGGCAATGTCACGCCGAACGGCTTTGGCGAAACCTCGACCAGCTTCATCCCGCCGCTTTCCGCCATCGAGCGGATCGAAGTGATCCGCGGGCCGATGTCCACACTGTATGGCTCGGACGCCATGGGCGGTGTGGTCAACATCATCACCAAGAAAGTGTCGCCCGAGTGGGGCGGCTCCCTGACACTGGGCAGTACCCTGCAGACCGACAACCGCTTTGGTCACAACCAGGATGCCAATGTCTACGTCAGCGGCCCCATCAAGCAGGATGTATTGGGCGTGGCGCTGCGCGGCAGCATTTTCCACCGTGGGGCTTCGGATATCAGTTATCCGGTGGCGACGGGTGCCGATGCCGTTCCGGTCATGGGAGCCAATCCGGTCAAATATACCAATACCAGCGTGGGTGCCAAGTTTTCGCTGACGCCCAATGCGGATCACGACATCGTGCTGGATATCGACTCACAACGCCAGAAATACGACAACAGCGACAGCGCACGCTATGTCGGTACCGTCGACAATCCCGCGCTGGGCACGTATGGCGGTTATACCGATACGCAGCGCTTCAATCGGCACCAGTACAGCCTGTCCCATACCGGCCGACTCGGCTTTGGCACGATCGAGTCGGTCCTGAGCCGCAACGAAACGGAAACGCTGGGACGGACCATTCCCAGGGGCGTACCGGGCAAGGCACCCGGTTCCGACCGCACGCTGGAGATCAAGACCACCATTCTCGACAGCAAGCTGATCCTGCCGATCGATACCTCGTGGGGCGAGCATCTGCTGACCGTGGGCGGACAGTGGCAGGACGGCAAGATGACCGATGCCGTGGCGACCAACGACTTCAAGTACGAGCAGTGGGCGCTGTTCGTGGAAAACGAATATCGGCCGATCCATGACCTGGCCCTGACTGCCGGGGTGCGCTACGACCATCACGATGCCTTCGGCGGCCATACCAGCCCGCGTGGCTATATCGTCTGGACCAGCACGCCGAACTGGACGTTCAAGGGCGGGGTCAGCGCTGGCTACAAGACGCCGCGCCTCGATCAATTGGCCGACGGCATCATCGGCTTTGGCGGCCAGGGGCGCTTTCCGCTGATCGGTACGCCCACGCTCAAGCCCGAGAAGAGCCTCAGCACCGAGGTGGGCGTGCTCTATGACAGCCTGGATGGGTTCACCTCCACGCTGACGCTGTTCAACAATGATTTCAAGGACAAGATCGCTTCCGGTCCCGGGGTGCCCAACTGCTCCTTTGCCGGTGATCCCAATCGTCCCGGTTGCGTGGACTTCGGCTATTTTCCGGCGCAGGATACTTACGGACAGAGCATCAACGTGGACAAGGCCGTGACCCGCGGTGTCGAGTTCAGCACACGCTGGCAAATGAACGATGCCTGGGCCGTGTCAGGCAACTATACCTATACCAGCAGCAAGCAGAAAAGCGGTGCGAACGAGGGCGCGCCATTGACCAATACGCCACGCCACATGTTCAACGCCAAGCTGGACTGGGTGCCGAACGATACCTGGAGCGCCTGGATGCGTACCGAGGTCCGCAGTTCGCGCTATCGCTCCGACGATGCCATTCGCGATCAACTGGGCAATTACAAGAGCTATGCCCTGTTCCATGTCGGTGGAGCCTATCGTGTCAACAAGGACGTGACGCTCAATGCCGGCATCTACAACCTGTTCGACAAGGATTTCATCGACTACCAGCCTTATCGCACGGCCTCTGGCGGCACCGGCTACAGCAACCGTTATATCAACAACCAGGAAGGCCGCCGTTTCTGGTTGTCGGCAACGATCCAGTTCTGATCGCCGGCATGCTCGCATCCGTGCCGGCGTCTATATGACGCCGCGTGCGGGCCTCATGATCTGGACTCCTTAGCGCCAGAATCCATAAGCAATGCAGAAATGGGTATTGGCATGTGTGCGGGGCCGGTTGCTAGGATGGTTCTCTTCATCCATGACGAAAGAGCCTGAGCATGTCCCGCACATTTCATCCCGGTCGCAGGAAATCCATACAACTGATCGGCGCGCTGGCCGCCTGGGGCGGTACGGCGGCCACCGCCTCCCTGGCCTGGGCGCAGCAGACTCAGGCCAGGGAATTTCGCGTCGGCTGGCAGAAAGGTTCCAACCTGGCCATTCTCAAGGCACGCGGCAATCTGGACGAGCGGCTCGCCAGGGAAGGTGTGACCGTGCGCTGGATCGAGTTCACTGCCGGGCCTCAGATGCTGGAAGGGCTGAATGTCGGCAGTATCGATTTTGCCTGCGTGGGCGAGACGCCGCCTGTATTTGCACAGGCAGCCGGTGCCGACCTGGTGTATGTGGCCAACGAGCCGCCCGCACCCAGGGCCGAAAAAGTACTGGTTCAGAAAGATTCTCCCATCCGTGCTTTCTCCGAACTCAAGGGCAAGCGCATTGCACTCAACCGGGGCTCGAACGTGCATTATCTGCTGCTGCGCCTGCTGGAGCGTGAAGGCCTGCAGTACAGCGATGTGAACGTGATCTACCTGCCGCCTGCCGATGCGCGGGCGGCCTTCGAGAATGGTTCGATCGATGCCTGGATCATCTGGGATCCGTTTGCCCAGGCCGCCATCGGACAGGTCGATGCCCATGTGCTGGAAAGTGGCGAGGGGCTGGTGCACAACTACAACTTCTATCTGTCGACCGGCAAATATGCCAAGGCGCACCCCGAAGTGCTCACGTGGGCCATCGAGGAGGTCAAGGTGTCCGATGACTGGACGCTGGCACATTTCGATGAGGCGGCCGAGATCCTGGCACCACAGATCGGTCTCAGCAAGGACATCACGCGCACGGCCCTGCAGAACTATGGCTACGGCGTGCAGTACCTGGATGATGCCGTGATCCGGAACCAGCAGGCCATTGCCGATGCCTTTTCCGGGCAGAAGCTGATCCCCCGCCCGCTGGATGTTGCCAGCGTGGTCTGGCGGCCCTGAGTGTCAGGAAGCCGTCATGTCCAATGAGCAAAGCCTGACTGCCGTGCCGGGGCACGGTGATCCAGTTATCGCCGGTGTCGGTCGCGGCCCTGCCGCGTGGCAGCGTGCTGCGGCAGTCCTGCGACGGGCGGCGGGGACGCTGCTGCCCTGGCTGGTGCCCATCATCCTGTTGCTGCTGTGGCAGGTCGCGGCCTCGGCGGGCTGGCTGTCCACCCGTGTGGCACCCTCCCCGGCGGCCGTGCTGGAAGCCGGCTGGACGCTGGTGCAGACCGGTGAATTGTTCCGGCACCTGTGGGCCAGTTTCGTCCGTGCGCTGACCGGGTTCCTGATCGGCGGCATTATCGGACTGGCTTTCGGCCTGCTCAACGGCGGCTTTGGTATTTTTGAACGGCTTTTCGATACCTCGATCCAGATGATCCGCAATGTGCCGCACCTGGCGATGATTCCCCTGGTGATCCTCTGGTTCGGCATCGACGAGGGCGGCAAGCTGTTCCTGGTGGCGCTGGGCACGTTGTTTCCGATCTACCTGAATACTTTTCACGGCATTCGCTCGGTGGATGCGGGCCTGGTCGAGATGGGGCGTTCCTATGGACTGTCGAACTGGCAACTGTTCCGGCAGGTGATCCTGCCCGGGGCCATGCCGAGTATCCTGGTGGGAGTGCGCTATGCGCTGGGTTTCATGTGGCTGACGCTCATCGTGGCAGAGACCATTTCGGCGACCAGCGGCATTGGCTACATGGCCATGACGGCACGCGAGTTCATGCAGACCGACATCGTGGTGCTGGCGATTCTGCTCTATGCCGTGCTGGGCAAGCTGGCCGACACCGCCGCCCGCTGGCTGGAGCGCCGCCTGCTGCGCTGGAATACCGGATTCCTGCCTGCCTGACCTGATAGGGATGAACATCATGGCACGATCCAATAATTATGAGGCCCAGCGGCAGACCGCCGCCGTGCCGTTGCATGACGATACGGCATCGATTTCTGACGGCCTGGCAGTGAGCGTACGAGGCGTGTCGCGCCGTTTTGGCGAGCGCCCGGTGCTGCATGGCATCGACTTGGACATTGCGCCGGGGCAGTTCGTGGCGATCGTAGGGCGTAGCGGTTGCGGCAAGAGTACGCTGCTGCGGCTCCTGTCCGGCCTGGATCAGGCCAGCGGCGGTCGGATTGCGCTGGATGATCATGCTCCGGCACTGGCGGCACCTGATGTGCGCATCATGTACCAGGATGCGCGTCTGCTGCCCTGGCAGAAGGTTATCGACAACGTGGCGCTTGGCTTGCCCGGCTCACGGACGCAGCGGCGCGCGCAGGCGCGCGAGGCACTGGCGCAGGTGGGGCTGGCGGATCGGGCCGACGAATGGCCGCGCGTGCTGTCAGGAGGGCAGCGCCAGCGCGTGGCCCTGGCACGGGCGTTGGCGCATCGGCCACGCCTGCTGCTGCTGGATGAGCCCCTGGGTGCGCTGGATGCGCTGACGCGCATCGAGATGCAGCAACTGATCGAAAACCTGTGGCGAGAACATCGCTTCACGGCGGTGCTGGTCACCCACGATGTCGCCGAGGCGGTGGCGCTGGCCGACCGGATCGTGCTGATCGAGCAGGGTGCGATTGCGCTTGACCTGGCCGTCGGCCTGGCGCGTCCGCGTGGTCGCGGTGATCCGGCCTGTGCCGGCCTGGAAGGGCAGGTGCTGGAGCATCTGCTGGCACCGGAGGCGTTGCGGTCGCCGCCGATCAGGCCAGGCCTCCATTTGCACGCAATACCTGGCCATTGACCCAGGCACTCTCCGGGCCGGCCAGAAACGCGACGATGTGGGCAATGTCTTCGGGCTGGCCCAGGCGTTCCAGTGGAGGCATCTTTGCAAAGGCCTGGATCTGTTCATCGGTCTTGCCCTGCATGAACAGTTCGGTGGCGACCGGGCCCGGTGCCACGGCATTGACGGTGATGTCGCGGCCACGCAGTTCCTTGGCGAACACGCGGGTAAAGGCTTCGACAGCGGCCTTGGTGCCGTTGTAAATCCCGTAGCCCGGCAGGTTCAGCGCCAGGGCCGTGGTGGACAGATTGATGATGCGGCCACCTGTCTCGAGACGATGGGCGGCTTCGCGCAGGGTATTGAAGACACCCTGCACATTGATGGCAAAGTGGCGGGCAAACAGCGCGTCGCTGGTATCGGCGAGGGCCGATGTCTGAAGTATGCCGGCATTGTTGACCAGGATGGCAATCCTGCCCAGGCGTTTTTCGACTTCGTCAAACAGTCGGGTCACCTCATCCGCGCGGGATACATCAGCCTGGACGGAGATGGCTGTGCCGCCTGCCTGTTCGATTTCAGCCACCAGCGCCTGTGCGTCGGTTGAGCGGGTAGCATAGTTGATGGCAACGGCAAAGCCGTCGCGTGACAGACGGCGGGCAAGCTCGGCACCGATGCCGCGTGAGGCTCCGGTGATCAGGGCAATGCGTGAAAGAGGGTGTGTCATGGTCAGGCTCTCTGTAGTCGCGAGACAGGATGATGTGAAAACAGCATCGCCTATTCTGGATGTTTTTCCTGTGTAGATAATCTGGCATTTTTTGGCAATACAATTCCATCTGGATTAATAATAGTGGAACAGCCGGATGGATCGCTTCCAGGAAATGCAGGTCTTCGTGCGTGTTGCCGAGCGCTGCAGCTTTTCCCAGGCTGCGGATGACCTGCGCATCCCCAGGGCCACGGTCTCCAACCTGATCCGTCGCCTGGAGGCCCGCATCGGTGCGCGTCTGCTGGAGCGCACGACGCGGCAAGTCAGACTGACCCATGAAGGGGAGGCCTATTATCGACGCTGTGTCAGGCTGCTCGAAGACCTCGAAGAAACAGAAAATACGTTCCGGCAAGCTGCCCCCAGGGGGCTGTTGCGCGTCAATCTGCAGGGGACGCTGGCCCGGCATTTCGTGATGCCGGTGCTGGGTGAGTTTCTGGATCGGTATCCGGATGTGGTCCTGCATGTGGATGAGGATGACCGACTGGTCGATCTGGTGCGCGAGGGCGTGGATTGCGTCCTGCGGGCAGGTGTGTTGCAGGACTCCAGCCTGATTGTCAGGCAGGTCGCGCGTCTGGAACAGGTGACGGTTGCCAGTCCCGGCTACCTGGCTCGCCATGGCGTACCTGTCAGTCTGGAGGATCTCGACCAGCACTTTGCCGTGGATTATGTGTCCAGCGCCACGGGCCGGCCGATGTTCCTCGATTTCTGCACCGATGATGGCGTGGCGAGCAAGCCGTTGCGTGCGCGGGTGTCAGTGACGGGGGCCGATCTGTATACAGGCGCGGCGCTGGCCGGGCTGGGGCTGGTCCAGGTACCGCGCTACCGTATTGCGCAGGATCTGGATCAGGGGCGGCTGGTGCAGGTGCTGGCGTCCTGCCCGCCGCCCGACATGCCGGTATCGGTGCTGTATCCGCAGAACCGGCAATTGTCGGCGCGGGTACAGGTTTTTTCCCAGTGGCTGGCACGCTGCCTTGGCGATGTTGTCTGAGTGCTGTCTTTCGCTGCTGCCGTTTACCGTCAGCGCAACAGATGCGCTACCAGTGGTGCCGCCAGCACATTCAGCACACCCACCAGCACCATGACCAGACCTGCAACCGCACCTTCGGTCGAGCCGATCTGGTGCGCACGGGCCGTGCCTGCGCCATGCGCGCCAACACCGAACAGCGCACCGCGTGCCAGCGAAGAAATGATGGGGACGCGTGCCAGGATCAGGTCCCCCAGCACTGCGCCGGCGATGCCGGTCATGACCACGAACACGGCTGTCAGGTCAGGAATGCCGCCGATGTCGCCGGATACCTCCATGGCAAAGGGCGTGCTGATCGAGCGCGGCAGCAGGCTCAGTTGCAGGGTGTCGTCGAGTCCGACCCAGGCCGCCAGCGCCCAACTGGAAGCGATGGAGGCGATGCTGCCGGCCACCATCCCGACCAGCAGGATGGGCCAGTGGCGTCGGATCAGCGCGCGTTGCTCGTAGATCGGAATGGCAAAGGCGACGGTGGCGGGGCCCAACAGCAGGACCAGCCATTTCGTGCCCTGGATGTACTCGCGATAGTCGGCGTGCACCAGCAGGACCACCGAGGCGATCAGGATCGGTGTAATCGCCAGCGGCATCAGCCACCAGCGCGGCCAGCGCCGGTAGATGTGCTTGGCGATCCAGTAGAAACCGATGGTGACGACCGACCAGAGCAGCGCGTGCAGGGCGGGTTCAAGCGGGATCGTGCTCGGCGCGGACATGGCGCAGGCTCCAGCGGTAGCAGGCATCGACAGCCAGGGCAGTGACGGTCATGACGATGATGGTGCTGCAGAGGATCACGAACAGGATCTTGAGGCCGATGAGACCGAACAGCTCGCGGTGGTCGAGTACCGCCAGCACGGCTGGGACGAAAAACAGCAGCATGTCGGCCAGCAGCCATTCGGCACCACGCCGCATGCTGATGACGCTCAGGCGGCGCGTGACCAGCAGCAGGAGCAGCAGTGCCAGCCCGATGATGCCGCCGGGCAGGGGCAGTCCGGCCAGTCGCACCAGGCCTTCTCCTGCCAGCCAGAACAGCAGCACGATGCCGAGCTGTAGCGGGGCGCTGCGATGGATGAGGCGGAACGAATGGCGAAGCATGGTGTGTGGCGACAGGCTGGAAGCAGGCGATCATGATAGGTCGCTTTGAAGTATGATCAAAGTGAATTGATTGACTAGTTAATATTCTTTATTGGACTGAATAGGCCATGGAATTGAGAACCCTGCGCGCGTTTGTCGAAGTGGTCCGGCAGGGCAGCTTTTCGCAGGCGGCCCAGGTCGTGTTTGCCACCCAGTCCACGGTCAGCAAGGCAGTGCGCCAACTGGAAGACGAGATCGGCCTGCCGCTGCTGGAGCGTACCAGCCGACGCCAGTCACTGACGGCGGCTGGCGAGGTGGTGTACCGGCGCGGCGTCAGGTTGCTGGCCGATCGCGACGACCTGCAGGCTGAACTGGACGAAGTGCGGCAGCTGCGACGCGGCGTGCTGCGGCTGGGCCTGCCGCCGGTAGGCAGCAGTACCCTGTTCGCGCCGCTCTTTGGCGTGTACCGGCAACGCTATCCGGGCATCGATGTACGCTTGGTCGAGCATGGCAGTGATGAACTGGAGACCAGCCTGCGTGCCGGAGAAATCGATTTTGCAGGTCTGTTGCAGGCTGCCGGCTCGGAATTCGAGTGGACGCCGGTACGTCGTGAGCCGCTGGTGGCCCTGCTGGCCCCGGCGCATCCGCTGGCCGGCCGGCGCAGCGTACGGCTGGCCGATCTGCAAGGTACCCCTTTCATCCTGTTCGAAAGTGGTTTTACCTTGCACCGCATGATCCTGGATGGCTGCCGGCAGGCTGGTTTCGAGCCGGACGTGGTGGCGCGCAGCAGCCAGATCGATTTCATGCTCGAGTTGGTGGGGGCAGGCCTGGGCGTGGCATTCCTGCCGCGAGGCATGGCGCTGCGTCGTCGCAGCACGGCCATTCGCCAGCCGCTGCTGGCCGATCCCGGCACCGAGTGGTGCATGGGGATGGCCTGGCGGCGTGGCGGCTACCTGTCGGGGGCGGCACAGGCCTGGCTGGAGCTGGTGCGCGAGACATACGGGAACACATGATGGTGGCGGATGCTTTTTTTTACAAGGTCAGACATTTCACCAACCCGAGGTGCCGGCAAGCGTCCTTTCCTCCCTATGTCTACCGGGAAGATGAAAAGGACCTTTTCCAGATCTCGGTGGGGAAGGATCGAGGTGGTTTCCAGTCCCTGGCGAGATGGTTCGAGCTGTTCCCGCAAGGTATGGCGGATCGGACGATCCGCAGGCTTGGCTTGAGCGAGTCGGACAGCTATGCGGCCAGATTGATGCTGTCCCGTTTTGGCCATCTGTTCCAGATCGATAACCGGCAACGGCTGGACAAGGATATCCATATCTTTTTCTACGTGTTTCAACTGTTGTTCCTGAAAAACGGGGGGATCGATCGCAGCGAGCTTCATATCAATCATTTTTTCAGGATGCTGTGCTTTGAACTGGGCATGGATGACGAGGCATATGAAAAATTCCAGGTGTCCGGCAACCGGCTGATGTTCCTGACCGAAGGGCGGGGCTGCATCGACTTTCGTGACTTCGTCCAGGATTTCCATGAGGCGGCACAGACAGGGCGCGAGCGTCGGGCCCGGCATGAGGCATGTCTGTTCCAGTTGGCCGTGATGGATTTCCTGTTCGAGGATGGCGATGCATTCGATGGCTTCGATGTGGATGACACCTATCGCCACCTCATGTCGCCTGCCGTTTTCGTGCGGGCATACCGACAATCGCGAAGCTCGGTGTTCGATGCACTGGCGGGTTGTTTCGACGGCCATCAGTCGGGGGCCAACCTGCTGGTTTCAAACATGATTCTGATGAATTATGCCCACTATGTTTTGAGCCGTAATGGCAGAAGCATTCTGGCGCTTGAACGGCATCTGGCAGATGATGCGCTTTTCTCGTCCATCCTGTCCGCACTGGCCTACAGGGGCGTCGGGGTGGACGAGGGCTTCTTCGATCGTATGGGGCTTGCAGATAGATTGATCGTGCCGGATCGCGAGAGGATCATGCTGTACAACCTGATTTATTCGATGGGCCCCTCGGGGGCAGTGCCGGAGCGCAGCGACAAGTGAGTGGGGCTTTTTTAGATGATTGATACCAGCGCAGAAATACTGAGTGGGCAGTCCATGGGGAATCTGTGCATGGGCAGGAATGTCGCTGACTATCCTGTTTTCAGAGACCCGCAATGGGTGCGCTCCCGCTCCGTCTCCGATCCGCAAATGACGGGCAGAGTGCTCCACTATTATTCCCTGGGAGACAGTTTGTATGTCACGACAGAGGAAGATGGCGTCATCTGTGCGATAGGATGCAACGAGCGCTACAGGGGGCGCTATCGGGGTGTTTTGTACCCCGGTATCAGCATGGGTGAGCTGGTGAGTCTGACAAGCAGTCAGCGCATCCTGAATTGCACGCTGATCGTGAACGAGGATTATGGCCTGTCTTTTACCTTGCCCTATCCGTATGATGAAATCGCGGATGAGCTGAAAGACATTCCCCTGGATACGCGACTGAATGAAATCTATGTCGAGGACTATTCTTTCTGGGCACCCAAAAAGAAGTGAGCTGGCGGGCCGTTGCACGCACTCTGCATGGCCTCGTCAGGGCCGCTGGCCGATACCTGGGGGCAGATGGCAGCTACATGTCGTTGAGGATGTCATCCAGCCAATCGCTGTTGGGCCGATCACAACTGACATGGCCCGCGAAGTGAAGCATGCCGTTGCTCACGACCTTGCCTGAGTAGTCGAAATCCGGCAGGGCAAACAGGTAGCTGATCCTGTCGATGCCTTCGTCCTCCAGCAAGCGGGCGACGCGGGTGGTCAGAAAATCAAAACCGGCTTCCAGATGGCTGTTTTGATCCCGATGCAGGGCACCTGGCTCGCCAGAGGGGTCGCCATACCAGATGGCGATGGCATGGTCGTAATCGACGAACCTGTTTCCCAGGTGAAAATCCCTTTCGAACCGGCAGGTACCGTCGCGCATGATGAAATGATTGGCGATGTCCTGGTGGCGGGTCGCGGTTGCATACCAGACGGCGTATTTTTCCTGGCTCATGGGGTATTGTAGCGTGGCCCTGATCAGGTAATTCGTTTGCTCATACTGCTTATTAATTCTATAATTTTGTGAATTAAGCGCCATAAATCAGCATAGGGTCCTTTATGTTGGATTTAAATTTCAGCAAACCTGGCGAAATCGTGAAGCGATTGTGCGAGCGCCTGCGCATGGAACGGCTTGCGCTGGAGATGACCCAGGCAGACCTGGCCGGGCGTGCCGGCATCGGTGCCAATACGGTGTCCAACCTGGAGGCGGGGCGCAATGTCGGGTTCGAAAACATCGTTCGTGTGGCGATGGTTCTGGGGCGAACCAAGGAACTCGAAGGTCTGTTCCTGCCAAAGTTGGACAGCATCGAAGACATTCGTCGCTACGACAGTATTGCCAATCGCCACCGTACTGCACGAAAGTCAACGCGGAAATCCGGCAATGCCTGAACAGGTTAATGTTTACTACGAGGGCTGGGGCGAGCGCTGGCATTGGGGCACGCTGGTCTCTACCACCGCCCTGAGCGGTCGCCCACAGATCGTGTTCGAGTACAGCCATGATGCCAGGCAAAGCGGCCTGGAGCTCTCCTCTTACCTGCTGCCACTCGCGGGTCCCCAACTGCGTCAGGGTTTCCCAGGCCATCAGTTGAACTTGCCAGGGCCTGTCTACGATTCGTTGCCGGACGGATGGGGCATGTTGCTGATGGATCGCATGTTCAGGCGCAGGGGGCTTACGACCGCGCGCATCGGGCCATTGGAGCGGCTGGCCTATATTGGCAACAATGCGATGGGGGCCATGACATTCGAGCCTGTCGCATCCGAAGGGCAGGCACCTGAGGTGCATATTTCGCTGGCTCAACTGGCCGCCGATGTACAGCAAGTGTTTCATGGCGAAGGCGGCCAGTTCCTGCAAACGCTGTTGCAGGTTGGTGGTTCCCCTCAAGGTGCCAGACCCAAGGCGCTTGTTTATCGGGATCCTCAAAGTGGTGCCTTCACCACCGCTGTCACACCGGGCTTTGAGGCCTGGCTGGTCAAGTTTCCGGCCCAGGGCGAACATGCTGAAGTATGTGCCATTGAAGGGGCCTATGCGCAGTGCCTGCGCATGTGTGACATCGAGACGCCGGATACGGAGTACTTCAGTCTGCCCAATGGCCTGGCGGCATTTGCCAGCAAACGCTTTGACCGACAGGACGGCTTGCGCGTACCCATGCAAAGTCTGGCTGCTTTTACGGGGGCCGATTATCGGTCTCCGGGCGTCCTGGATTATGTGAGCTTTCTGCGGGCGACGCAGATGTGTACCAATGATATGCGAGAGATGGCAGTCGCCTTTGAGCGAGCCGTTTTCAATGTCGTTTTCAACAATCGAGACGATCACCCCAAGAACTTTGCCTATCTCATGTCCCAGGAGGGGCGGTGGAGACTCGCGCCTGCCTACGATGTGACCTTTTGCGAAGGGCCAGGTGGGTACCATCAGATGGACGTGGTGGGGCAGGCACTGGCGATTTCACGCCCGCATATGCTTCGGCTGGCCGAAGAGGCCGAGGTGTCCCTGGATGTGGCAAACCAGGTCATTGACGATATATGTGATGTTGCCCTTCGGTTTGCTGCCATTGCCGATGATATGTATCCACAGCTGATTACGCGCGATACCCTGCGCATGATCCAAGGCCGCATCGACCAGAACGTGGCTCAACTGCGTCAAGACCATCCAGGTCACAGTCGCAGATGAGCATGATGAGATAAAACGCTGATGTTCTCGGCCAGGTTGTATTCGCCTGGCCGAGAACATTGGCTCAGGATGCCAGGCTGGCGGCAATGGCCTGCTGCATGATGCGGGCGCTGCTCTGCAGGGCTGCACGCTCGTCCGCATCAAGTTCGGGCAGGATGGGGCGCGAGGCACCATTTCGACCGAGGACGTGTGGCAGGGAAATGCAGGTCCGTTCCACGTCCAGCACATTGTCGAGATAGGTCGACACACTGAATACGACCTGCTCGTCGGCCATGATTGCTCGCGCCAGTCGGGCGATGCAGCCCCCGATGCCGAAGTTCGACACGCCCTTGCCTTCCTTGATGCGATAGGCAGCGGTGCGAACCTCGCGGGTGATCGTGTCGCGTATTTCGGCATCGACCGGGCGACCGATCGACCGCGCGAAATGCAGCAGCGGAATGTCGGCGACGTGTACGGCACTCCAGTGCAGCACTTCGGAGTCGCCATGTTCGCCCAGCACATAGGCACTGACAGATGGTGCGGCCACGTTGAGGTAGCGCGCCAGCCTTTCGCGAAAGCGTGCGCTGTCGAGTGCGCAGCCGGTGCCGATGACGCGCCCGACGGGCAGGCCGAATCGCTCGACCAGCACTGCGGGCATGACATCCACAGGGTTGGTCGCCAGCAGGAGCAGCGTGTCCGGTGCGTAGCGCAGTATTTGTTCAGTGATCGATGTGACGATGTGTGTGTTGGACCGTGCCAGGTCCAGGCGTGTCTGGCCCGGCTTGAGGCTGACGCCCGCCGTGATGACGACGAGATCTGCCCCGGCAAGATCCTCGAAAGTGCCGGCCCGGATATGCCAGCCGATGCCGAAGGCTGCAGCATGGGCGATATCCTGGGCCTCTGCCTGGGCACGCTCCTGGTCGATGTCGACCAGGATTACATCGCCGCCGCCCGGCAGCAGTGTCAACAGGTAGGCTGCGGCCGAGCCGACCAGCCCGGAACCGATAATGCCGATGGAGTGGTTCATGATCAAAGTATCCCGATGAGTGGCCAGTAGGTAAGAGACAGAAGCGTAACGAGCAGCAGGCCGATGACGGTAGTGGCCAGGCCGATTCGTGCGAATTGTGCCGTGCTGAAGGCACCCGTGGCGATGCAGAGCATGTTCTGCGGCGCATTGGGCGGCAGGATGAACCCGAAGGAGACTACCATGCTCTGGATGAAGACAATCCCGAACAGGATGGGCGTTTCATAGGGCAGGGTTTGCGCAAAGGCGATGACGATCGGGATCAGGGTGCTGGCCAGGCCGGTGGCCGAGGCAAAGCCCAGGTGCAGTACGGCGCTGAAGATCGACAGCAGCAGGATGATGCTCCAGATCGGCTTGTCGGCCAGCCCCAGTTGGCCGAGGCTGACGCTGGCCAGCCAGTCGGCAGCACCGCTGCGCGAGAGCAGCAGGCCCAGTGAAATACCGGCAGCGAACAGTACAACCGTGCCCCAGGGGACGAGTTTTTCGGCCTGGGCCCAGTTCATGACGCCGATCTTGGGCATCAGCAACAGCGCGATACCGAACTGCGTGGCGGTCGCCGTATCCAGCGGATGCAGCCAGCCTTCGGTTGACCACAGGATGAGCAGGCCGACGGCGGTCATGATGAGGCGGGTCTCTGCGGCCGACAGCGGTCCCAGTTCGGCCAACTGCTCGCGGATGCGGATGCGGGCGGCTTCGGGGTCGGGGACTTCGGGGCGCAGGATGACCAGCGTCAGCACGAACAGCACCGCGCTCATGATCAGCGTGAATGGCAGCGCAAAGATGAACCATTCGCCCCATGACAGCGAATGGCCGAACGCCTGCTGCATGAAATCCAGGCTGATCAGGTTTTGCGCCGCCGCTGTCTTGATCCCCATGTTGAAGACCGAGCAGATCTGCGCCGTGACGATCAGCAGCGCAGCGCCCAGCCGGCTGTTGATCGGCATGCCGAGCGCGGTGACGATGCCGATCATGATTGGAATGACGGCACCGACGCGGGCGGTCGCCGACGGGATGAACAGGGCCAGCACGAACCCGACCAGGATGGCACCCAGCAGCAGACGGGCAGGCGAGACGCCGACTGCATTCATGATGACCAGGGCGATGCGCCGATCCAGGCCGGTGTGCTTGAGCGCCACGGCCAGGAACAGCGCCATCGCCACCAGGATGACGGCTGATGACGAGAAGCCGGACAGCATCAGGTTGAGCGCCTTGGCTGAGGACAGGGGGGCTTCAGCACCAGGCATGGTGGTGCCGATCAGCCCGAACACCGCCGTGCCCGTGAGAATGACGGCGCTGGCGGCAGGTGAGACACACTCGCTGACCCAGATGACGACGACCAGGGCCAGTACGGCCAGTGCCGTCTGGCCGGAGCCCGAGAGGCCCGCAGGCGTGGGGAGCATCATGATGATGCCGAAGATAAGGAAAGAAAAGAGCAGCATCGCGAACTTCTTGTTGGATGCCGGCTCGGCTGGGGATAAGAATTGCATGTGAATCTCCTTTTGGATCCCACCCTGTATCCAGCAAATAGCGTGCCAGAAAAATTATTGGGATCGAAAAAAACAAAAGGAAATTCAATGGGTTATGGATTTGATCTGGATCAAATCGAAGGGGGCGGGCGGGTTCTTGCCTATGCCGTTTTTTTCATCGGCAAGAAGTTGCCGCCTGACGGACGAGGGCGGCTGACAAAGGACGCTGTGGCGGATGATATGCTGCATGGCCGTTACGAGGCGACATGCTGATTGGCCGATATGGCGTCTGACGCGCATGAGCAGAAAGGTTTGTGTGAGCAGCTCGAAAATCACTGATCTGCGTGATCAACCGATCAGAAGTGAAGTGCGTATTTTTGGAAATTTTGTATGGGGTTCTACCCCGATTAAACGGACGCCTCTAAAAGATCGGAAAACTGCTGGTCAATCTTGGCAATTCTGCGCCGCATACGCGGATTATGGAAGCAT